>CAZEWU010000227.1:0-2784 GCA_964516155.1 uncultured Caldisericota bacterium | reverse complement strand
ACAGAAGGGCAGGCGGACAAAGGTATCACCGCGCCCGTCGGCGAAGAAATCTCGTCCGTTGGTGAGCTGGATCCCTGCTTCCCGTCCTGCCGCCATGAGTGACTCCGCCTTGACATCCTTGTTCAGGGTGACACCGACGAAGAACCCCCCCTCGGGGCGTGCCCACGAACCAAGGCCCGTCATGGTGCGGTCAAGGGCGGCCAGCATTTCAGCAAGGCGCGGCCGGTACAGGTTGTGCAGTTTTTCGATCTGAGCGGGCAGAAGCCCCCTGTCAATGAACTCAAACACAGCGGCCTGCGGCAGCAGTGCCGGCGTAATATACGTATCCTGAGCGGTCCTCGTCAGCCGGTCCATATACTGCTGCGGCCCGAACCCAACGCCGACACGGAGCCCCGGTGACAGAAGCTTGCTGAAGGAGGTCAGCTGAATAGTACGGTCCGGGATCATGGACTGGATCGTCGGGACGTCGGTGCCGCTGTAGCGGAGGCGGCGGTAGGGGACATCTTCCAGGACGAGCAGGTTGAAGCGTTCGGCGAGTGCTGCAAAGGCATGTCGTTTCTCTTCCGACATCGTTGTACCGGACGGGTTCTGAAAGTCACTGATGATATAGGCCAGCAGGGGCTTGTGCTCATGGATGAGCTCCTCGCATGCAGCCAGGTCCATGCCGTCGGACGCAAGGGGCACGCCGATGACAGTGGCTCCGGCCCGCCGCAGGACTTTGATAACGCGGTCGTAGGAGGGATGTTCCACAAGAACGGTAGTCCCCGGCGTAATGAGCGAACGCGCGACGAAATCAACAATCTGCAAAGCTCCCTGGCTCAGGAGCACCTGATCCGGCTGGAGGCGATGCCCTGCGGCGATGAACTCCCGCAACGGGTCGAAACCACGGGGCGACCCATACTGCAGGATCTGCGGTCCATATTTTGCCAGTGCATCGACAGTGCATTGTCCCAGCTCTGCGACCGGGAATGCCTCGGTCGCCGGTACTCCTCTTGTGAATGAAATCATGTATCCCGCCTCCCCATTGACTGTTGTTACTGCATCTACCAGTATAGCGCTGTATACCGCTGCCCGGGGAGTGGAGGACCGCCGGAGGCATTCTCCATGCCTGTCCCGGGCGTCGCGTTTCTAGAAGGGAACAGGAGGGGCGTTATGTTGTCTGCTGTGCCTCGCGTATATGGCAGGAGTCGTTAACGACGGCGAGATAAAACGTGCCGTTCTCCCATTCCAGAACATTGATGGCGCAGGTGTCCTGACGGATGTGCCAGAAGTCGTTGGTCGGAAGGCCCATGATACCGAGCAGAATGAGGCGGATGACAAGCGTGTGCGTGACCAGAACGATAGTCTCGCCGTCGTGTTCCACAGCAAGCCGTCTGACGGCGCTGACGGCGCGTCGCCGTATTCCCTGCATGGAGTCGCCGCCCGGCGCGCGGAACCTGCCCGGTGCATTGATCCAGATATCGACGAGATCCGGCCAGCGGGGACGTGCTTTTTCAGCAGTCAGCCCTTTCCATTCGCCATAGTTGATATCGATGAGACCGGGTTCCGGTACGACCGGGAGCCCGAGTGGTTTTGCGATGATCTGCGCCGTTACCATGGCGCGGGGCACCGTACTGGTATAAACAGTCGAAGGTTTCCAGCGGGCTGCAATGGCGTCGGCTGTTATCTGTGCCTCACGCAGTCCCCGTTCATCCAGCGGGATATCGATCTGTCCGCGGAATTGATCATCGTGGACATCTTTGTTCAATGCCGTATGTCCATGTCGTACGATCACCAGCGTCGTCATTTCAAACCTCCCATGCAAAAAACCGGGCCTTTTCATGTTCATGGTGTTTCTTCTTGTCTTGTCCCATTTTTGCCTCAAAACTATAGCACGATTTTGTTACGCGACGTAAGAAAATATCCTGTCGGTTAGCGGGAACATTTATTCACCCTTGTGTCGGGACCTTCCGGGTATACTCTCAAGGAGAAAACCGCTCCCGGCAAGATCTACGAATAACACGGGAGGAGTGCGGTCTGGAGGCACAGAATGGCTGAACCATCATATGCACTTCGTTTTGACGGGGAGATCCATGCCCTGTTCGACGACGCTGTCCGCATTTTGCTCAGGGATCCGGCGGCGCTGCGTGTTTTCATGAAGATGTCGCATGCGCAGAAGACGGCGGCACAGCGACGCGCCGCCTGGGAAGCAAAGGGCGTCCATGTTCCCCCGCTTCTCATCGTCAGTGTTACCGGTCGTTGCAACCTTGCCTGCGCCGGCTGCTATGCCCGTGCCGAGAAACGTGAGAACGAGGAGGAACTGACAAGCGGACTGCTCCTGGAGATCATCCGGCAGGGTCACGACCTGGGCATCGGCATCATGCTTCTGGCCGGAGGCGAACCCATGACTCGTGCGGACGATCTGCTTGCCATTGCGCATGCCGTTCCGGATGTCGTTTTCCCGGTTTTCACAAATGGGACGCTCATGAGCGATGCTCTTGTGCAGCGCCTGCGGGCGCAGCGCAATCTGGTTCCCATCCTCAGTCTGGAAGGACATGCGGCGGAAACGGATGCACGCCGCGGTCAGGGCGTTGCCGGACAGGTGCGGGCGACGATAACGCGGTTGCACGGGGCAGGCCTGTTCTTCGGCGTTTCCATCACGGTCACGCGTGCTAACGCAGGCCTTGTTCTGAACGAGAGCTACATTCATGAGCTCATGGAACTTGGGTGCAGGGTCTTCTTCTTTGTTGAGTATGTGCCCGTCTGTGAGGGCACGGAAGCCCTTACGCTGACAGCGGAACAGCG
>CAZEWU010000226.1:0-2787 GCA_964516155.1 uncultured Caldisericota bacterium | reverse complement strand
CCGTTTCCTTCGACGCCGGCGACTCCCACGATCTCCCCGGCATGCACCTTGAGGCTCAGATCGCTCACCTGTATCCGGCGATCCTCGTTGCTGCAGGACAGACCGTTAATATCAAGGACCACGGGGCCGGCTTCCTGCTGCACCCGCTGAGAGGTAAACAGGATCTCGCGGCCTACCATCAGGCGAGCCAGGTCCTCACGCGTCAATTTCTGAGCTGCCTCGGTAGCTATGACCTTTCCGCGGCGCATGACGGTAACCTGATCACTGAGCTCCAGCACCTCGTCCAGCCGATGCGAGATAAAGACGATCGTATGCCCGCCGTCTCTCAACCGGCGCAACTCCGAGAAAAGCTGCGGAATCTCCTGAGGAGTGAGAACCGCCGTCGGTTCGTCGAGAATGAGGACGGAAACATCCCGGTACAATAGTTTCAGGATCTCCACTTTCTGCCGTGCAGCAACCGAGATGTCACCCACAATCGCATCGGGATCAAGGTTAAAACCGAATTCCTGGATCTTTGCCAGTACCTGCTTCCGGGCACGAGCTACATCAAGACGACCGAAGCGGACCGGCTCCGCTCCAAGAACAATATTCTGCCACACGGTATATTCAGGAATGAGCAGGATTTCCTGATGCACCATGCCAATGCCGGCCGCAATAGCATCCCGTGGCGCAGCAAACGCCACGGGATGTCCATGATACAATATTTTCCCATTATCCGGTCGTTCAAGGCCGTAGAGCACTTTCATCAGGGTGCTCTTTCCGGCCCCGTTTTCACCGACCAGCGCATGGATTTCCGCAGTGTTGAATGTTACGGAGACATCTGCAAGCGCAACCGTCTCCGGCGGAAAGATCTTGCTGATATGCTGAAATTCAATAAGCCGATCTGATGCCACGGGGACAGTCTACCCCTGGTATTTTGCGACTTTCAGCTGCCCGTCCACGATCTGCTTGCGGATCGCGTCGATGCGGTCGATCGTCTTCTGTGGCAGGACCTTTACGTCGGCGTCCGTCACAAGATCGACAGTTCCGGTCTTGAGGCCATAGTTCAAGACCTGCCCGGCCTTGTACGTTCCATCCTTGATCGTCGCATACACTTCTTCAATAGTCTTTCCAACATCCTTGATGTCCGAAGCGATGACATGGCCGGGCTCAATGTTGTTCTGGTTGGTATCAACTCCGATAGCGTAGAGCCCACGTTCCTTTGCTGCCTGCAGAACGCCAAGCCCGGTCTCGGAAGCCACCTGGAACACAACATCACACTTTTTGTCATAGAGGCTCAGGGCTGCCTGCTTACCCTTGGCGGGGTCATTCCAGACGCCAGCCAGCGTCACGCGCTCAACCTTGATTGATGGATCGATGTAGTGCACGCCGTTTTCATACGATGTGACAAACGCCATGACGACCGGGTCGTCGGAGGCGGCGACAACCCCGACGATTTTGTCCGGATTGATATTCTTGATAGACGTGTCAGTCGTGGTCAACGCAGCGCAGACGCCCGCCAGAAATGCGCTTTCTTCTTCGGTATAGTCAATGGACGTGATGGTCTTCTTGCTATTCTGGACAACTGTATCGATATTGACGAAGATCTTGTTTGGATACTTGTCGGCCATCGCCTTGAGATTGTCTTCAAAAGCATAGCTGATGACGAAGATCACATCGCTGTACTGGACTGCCGCTTCAAGACTTGGCTCATATTTCCCTGCATCGAAGCCGCATTCCAGCGTTCTCGTTTCGATTCCATACTTGCTCTTGATGGTGTCGATCCCTTTCTCACCGGAATCGTAGAAAGACTTGTCGCCAAGACTTCCGTTGATGAGATAAACGACTTTGTCTGTCTTGGGACCGGTACTCCCGGTAGAGCCACAGCCGGTGGTCACCGTCAAGACAACCAGCATGAACGCGAGCATGGCACAAAGCATCTTCTTCATAGTTCATCCTCTCCCCTGTCACTAGAATTCGCCGGCGCCAGCATGTGCTCCAACGCTCCGGCATGTTCCGTAAGAAACCGCTGTAATCCAAACCTGTCAGGCATCGACTGTTGAGCGCCTTGCCGGGTGACGGTCAACGCACCGGCGGCTGTCGCCCAGAGCAAAGCTTCGTCGACCCCGGCTTTCCGGTCGACCGCTGCAGCAAACGCGCCCTGAAAAGAGTCCCCTGCAGCTGTCGTATCGACTGTCGGCACTGAAAACGCTTTTATCTTTCTCGCACCACATGCTCCAACTGTGAGCGCGCCTTTCGCTCCACGCTTGATAATGACACTCGCCGCGCCCAGAGACAGAAGTGCGCGACCGGCGGCCTGCAGATCCGTCTGCCCTGTGATAGCCCGTGCCTCTCCTTCGTTCGGCATGACATAGTCGATATCGGCGAAGATCCCGGCACGGAATTCAATCGCAGGAACAGGAGACGGATCCAGAATGACAGTCGCTCCATGCTGATGCGCCAGGTGAGCCGCCCTCAGAACGACAGGAAAAGGCACTTCGCACTGCAGCATCAGAACCGAATCGGGCGAGAGCATGCGCTCCAGGGTTCTGATCTCGATCTCCCCTACCGATCCATTAGCGCCAGACACAGCTACAATCCGGTTCTCGCCGGTACGTTCGACGAGGATATATGCCAGGCCGGAGGACGTGGCTTCGTTGATGCGAACGCCGGTCCTGTCAATGCCCTCCTGATGAAGCCTGTCAGCAAGTTCACGGCCGAATGCATCCGCACCGACGCACCCGATGAAAGCTGTGGCTGCTCCCAGGCGAGCCGCCTGGACGGCCTGGTTGGCGCCCTTGCCCCCTG
>CAZEWU010000225.1:0-2794 GCA_964516155.1 uncultured Caldisericota bacterium | reverse complement strand
AACAGAATGGCGACAGATTTGGCGGTGTCGATGGGCGAACCTCCGCCGATGCCGATGACGGCCTGGGCGCCGAAGTTTCTTCCCATGGTCGCTGCTTCGTCAACCGAGATGTCGGTAGGATTCGGCGTAACTTTATTGTAGAGAACAGACTCGATGCCATTCTTGGTCAGTGCTGGCAGAACCACGTCCCACGCACCGGTCTTGATGTAAGCAGACTTGCTGGAGACCACAAGCACCTTGCGGATTCCACGATGGGTGAGGTCGGCGGCGATGTCGTTCATTTTCTTGATGGCACCAACGCCAAAATAACACAGGGTCTTGGTGCGAAGTTCAAAAACGTTGTTGATATCGATGTTTTTCTCCCACATGAGAGTCTCCTTTTTGCCAGTTTCTGTTTCTGGTATGTGCCCATTGCTGATAAAAGCTCATTATTACTGTGAAACATCTGTAAAACCTGTTACTCGTTTCACAACTTCCACAGCAATGATAATCCTGCAAAACTAGTGTGCAAGATGCAATTGTGGTAATTCATTCAAAATGTATCGAATTCAGCATCAGAGGCTGTTGAGCTTACAGGGGAGGAGGACACGGGAATGGAGAACAGAGAGCTTTGGCGCTCTGTTCTCCTGAAAAAGCGTGGATGGTGAGGGAAAGTCTGCACCTTCCCTTCCGTGGCCATGGATAAGAATAATCAGCGAGAGGCTTCTTGCAAGGAACATTCGCAGGAAAACCCATCGTATTCCGCCAGGATGCCTCCGGGGTTTCTGATCCGCCCGGAGGCATCCCTGACGTGTTCAGTGAATTGCAGAGAAGCCCGTCCTTGCAAGGACGGGCTTCTGCGGTGAAATCTCTGAGGACGGCGTATTGCTGCTCTATAGCTGGAGAGACGCTCCGATGGATCCTTCGGTCGCTTCCATGATCATCTCGGTCATGGTGGGGTGAGGGTGGATAGCTTCCAGCAATTTCTCGGCTTTCATTCCAAACTGGACGGCAAGCACGGATTCCATGACGCAGTCAGTGGCCTCGGGGCAATAGAGCGCGATCCCGAGGATCTCATGGGTCTCTGCGTGCGTCAGGACTTTGGCGAACCCGGTGCTTTCCTCCATGGTGCGTGCCTTGCCGCTTGCGGAAACAGGGAAGCTGCCGGCTTTGTACGGGATTCCTTCCGCTTTCAGCTCGTTCTCACGCTTGCCGACGACGCTGATCTCAGGGTCTGTGAACACGACCGATGGAACGGCGTTGTATACCACGTGGGTGTCCTTGCCAGCAATGTTCTCTACCGCTACGATTCCTTCCCGCTCGGCAACATGTGCCAGCATGTATGTACCCTTGATATCGCCGATGGCATAGATACCAGGGACGCTGGTACGCATATGGTCGTCGACGACAACACCCTTCTTTGTCGTCGTAACGCCTGCACTTATAACATCATTGCCAATGGTTGCTCTGCGGCCGATGGACAGAAGAACCTTGCCCGCGGTGATCTCCTGTTTTGTCCCGCCGATGTTCAGGTTCAGCGTGTAGCCCGTTGCAGTCTTTGTAACAGCCTCGGTATTGGCGCCCGTCATGATCGTGACGCCCCGTTTCTTGAAAGTGGCCGTCAATGCCTGGGCTACGTCTTCATCCTCGGCGGGCAGGATATGCGGCATCAGTTCGACGATCGTGACCTTTGTTCCCACGGCGCTGAAGAAGGTGGCCATCTCGACGCCGATGACGCCGCCGCCGATAATGACGAGTTCCTTTGGCTGTTCCGCGTTACGGAAGACATCATCGCTGGTCCAGATACCGGGATCCGTGAAGGGCGGGAATTTGACCGGTGCGCTGCCCGTGGCGAGAATGACGTTCTTTGCTTCCACGGTCTCCCCGGTTGTTGTGATCCTGACATGCCCTGCATCCTGAAGCTCGGCATGACTCGCATAGACCTGGATCCTGTTCTTCTTCATCAGGTACTCGATGCCCTTGCGGAGGCGGACGACGACCTGATCCTTGCGTCGCATGATGGCACCGAAGTCTGCTGAAACGTTTTCTGCATTCAGCCCGAATTTGCGGGCCTCCTGCATCCGGGTCAGCAGTTTGCTGCTTGCCAGCATTGTCTTGGTTGGAATGCACCCCCAGTTTGTGCACGTCCCGCCCATGTCCGCCTGCTCTGCCAGAGCGACCGACAAACCGAGCTGAGCTGCTTTGATTGCTGCGACGTAGCCACCGGGCCCGCCGCCGATAACAAACACATCCACCATTCCGACCTCCATGAAGTGCATGTTGATGCCGCTTCATGGTATCACGGGCCGGCTCGTGGTCAAATCACGGGGCTACAGGAAGGGGTTGCCTTCACGTTCGGCGCCTACGCTGGTCGGCTCGCCGTGTCCAGGGAAGATGCGGGTGGAAGGCGGCAGCGTCATAAGAGTCGTCCGGATGCCGGCGACCAGCTGGTCAAAATCTTCCTGACTCGGCGCCCGGCCGACGCCGCCGGCAAAGAGAGTGTCCCCGACGAATGCATGGTCTCCGGCAATGAGCACAAGGCTCCCGGGCGTATGACCGGGAACGGCTGCGATGCGATAGGTAATGAGGCCCAGCGGCAGTTCGGTTCCTGCGGTGAGGGGCGAAGGTTCTGCGTGCATGGCCGCCATGGAGCCCATCTGAGTCGCGAAGTTGTGTGCCGGGTCGCGGGCGAGGACTACCTCCACGGGATTCATGAGCAGGGTTGCATACGGGAACCGGTCCATCACGGCATCGACACCTGAGACATGATCAAAATGCCCATGCGTGCAGACGACCCACTGCAACCGGGCGGTTG
>CAZEWU010000224.1:0-2796 GCA_964516155.1 uncultured Caldisericota bacterium | reverse complement strand
CTTCATTGACCTGCTCCATCATCGCTTCAGCATTCTTGTCGCCGGGATGGAGGTCTGGGTGGTATTTTTTGACCAGGACACGATACTGCTGGCGTATCTGCTCCTGGCTGGCATCCCGGGACACCCCCAGGACAGCGTAAAGATCTTCAGTTGTTGTAGTCACCATCGCCTTCATCCTCCCCTCGTAACGGCAGACGAACTGCTTCCGCCAGATTGCGTTGTTTCGCCGCCTCAACCGCATTTCCCATGGCATCATACACGACGCTCAGGGAGAAATGCAGCCGGGCGCACGTTTCCGGATCCGGAGCCCCGGCCTCCAGCGTCAGCCCCCGTTCATATTCCCGCACAGCCTGCTCATACTGTCCCGCTATCTCAGAAGCATCGCCCAGAGCACCGAGAGACTGCGCTTCAAGGACGGTATTGCCACATGCATGCGCCAGCGTAAGAGCGCTCATGGCTTCGCTCCGTGCAGAAGAGACATCGCCGCGAACGATATTGATTCCCACCAGCGTCAGCAGGGCATCGATCTGACCGGCATCGTCATGCATTTCCTGTGAGATCTCCAGCGCCCGGCTCTCTTCATACATAGCCGCTTCCCAGTCTCCCGTCTCAGTATACATGGCGCCGAGATCCGATGAGATATGGTGAAGAAGTTCTGCCTCTGATGACAGCTGTCCGGCAAGGTTCTCCGCTTTCCTGGAAAACTCGATCCCGCGCAGAATGTCACCAGACAGAGCGACAACCGGTCCCATGTTCGCATACAGCCAGGCTTCTTCTTCAAGGCGACCCTGCTGTTCATACAAGGCTGCAGCCCGTTCCCACAGCTTGACCGCTCCGGCGATCCTGTCCTGTTCCACGAGCATCGCACCCGTTTCATCCAGAAAAGCAGCAGTATCCGCGTCCGGCTGAACCAGTCCTTCAACGAGCTGCACAAATGCGCGCAGGTCCTTATGATTTGTTTTCAGCAGGGAGATAACACGCTTGTTGAGACTCCCCGTATCTTCCTGACCCAGCTGCTTTTTCATCCTGTCTCCTCAGACCGATCGAATGCCGATGCTTTCTTATTGTATCAGAACATGGTTCAGAAACCATGACAGGAAACCCGCCGGTCACGGTCGCCGGATCACGGTTCCGTCAAAACATCGACAACGACCGCCGTACTGTTGTCCGGGCCGCCGAATCTGTTGGCAAGCGCCACGAGTCTGCGCGCAGCATCGACCGGAGCATCACCCTTCAGAGAAGCCGCCAGGTCTGCCTGCGGTACTGTTCCCCACAGACCATCAGAACATAAAAGATACCGATCACCGGGTTTCAGTCTGTCCGACGTAAGATCTGCTTCTACCTCCGGGGCGGTCCCGACCACTCTTGTCAGAAAATTCCGCTCGCCCCTGTTTGCGACATCATCAGGATCCAGCAGACCCCTGCGCACCATATCGGCTGCCAGCGTATGATCTTGCGTCAAGAGTCTCAGACTTTTCTTCCGCAGAGAATAGCAGCGACTGTCCCCGATATTGACAACGTACCCCCATCCAGCGTATGTCACAAAGGCGACCAGGGTTGTCCCCATGCCTGTCAGCTCCCCACGCGAAGAGGATGCACGAAAAACGGCTCTATTGGCTGAGGCAACCGCCGACCGGAGATCGTCCTTTATGCTTTCAGTACATCCCGAAAAACCGGTACGCCAGGAAGTAATGAACACATCCGTCACCATACGCGATGCAACCTCACCGGCATTCGCCCCGCCAAGACCGTCGCACACGACAAAGCAGTTCCAGCCACGCTCACAGGAAACGGCAAAGCTGTCTTCGTTCTTCTCTCTCAACAACCCGATATCTGTGGCCCCGGCCCCGACGATATTCACATCCTCCCCTTCCTGATTACGCTGTTTCAACCGGCTGCCGCAGAATCGTTTTCAGGTTTTCCGGCCGAGTGCGATTTGGATCGCTGAGATAGAGCTCATGGTGAATTCCGCGCACGCGATACCCATGTGCCGCTATCCATTTGTGCATCATGCTGATGGTTGCATGCTCAGCGGCATACGGGCCGACATGCATCGTCTGAATGCATAAACCCTCCTCCCACGATTCCAGGCGGACCAGGGCCAGGGCTGGAACATCCTTTTTCTTGCGAACGGCCTCGGCTCTTGCCTGCTCCAGCATCTCAGTGGTGACGATCTTCGGCTGCATTATCAACGCTTTCCATGACATTTCGCCCGTGGCCGCCTCGGTGAAATCCTCCCCCGACGATGTCCGCCAGAGACCTTCCAGCGGCGGGACCTTCCAATCTGCAATACCTGCGATCTTCGCAGAGAACTTCATGGTATACGACGCTGTATAAAGAGCCTGGACCGCCCCTCCCTGAAGGCAGGCGATGTTTCCGGGTCGCCGGTTCCCTCTATCATCAGATAAAGCATGGCGGGGACAGTCACCAGCACGATCTCGTGCACCGGCGGGTTCCACAGTTCCTTAAACTCCTTTCTCAGGTCAACAGTCTCCATGCTTTCCTCCATTGTCAGTTACGATATGAGTTATCCACTGCATCAGGGATCCCTGATGCAGTGGATAACGATACAGGATTTTATTTCTGAAGCCGCATACGCTGCTCCCCCTGTACCGGCAGGAGTTTCCTTCATAAACCGTCGTTACTTCTTTGTCACAGCCTTTTTAATTACAGACTTCTTTACTGTCGGCTTCTTTGCCGCCGGCTTGGTTGCTTTGGCAGCAGACTTCTTGACAGCGGTTTTCGGAGCTGCCGGTTTGACATGACCTTTGACCGGCTTGGCAACGGGCTTTGTTG
>CAZEWU010000223.1:0-2798 GCA_964516155.1 uncultured Caldisericota bacterium | reverse complement strand
ATTCTGTTGGAATACGCCGGAAAGACGGCGCGCGACCTCTATACCTTTGCATTCACCCCGGACCGGGCTCTCCCCGTCATCGCCATCAACACTACTCATGGCACGGGAACAGAGGTCGATCGGTTTGCTGTTGTCTCTATCCCTGCACTTGAGTACAAGCCGGCCATTGCCTATGACTGCATTTATCCATTGTACGCCATCGACGACCCGGCTCTCATGATCGGACTCCCGGCCAACCAGACCCGCTACGTTTCCATCGACGCCATCAACCATGTCGTCGAGGCGGCCACCTCGCTGGTGGCATCTCCCTACTCCATTATGATGGCCAAGGAAACAATACGGCTTGTGACAAAGTACCTTCCTCTTGCGCTGAAGGATCCGAAAGATCTTACGGCACGGTATTATCTGCTGTTTGCATCAGCTATCGCCGGTATCAGTTTTGATAACGGTCTGCTGCACTACACGCATGCTCTTGAACATCCGCTGTCCGCCGTCAAGCCGGATCTTGCCCATGGACTCGGACTTTCGATGATCCTGCCCGCCGTCCTCAAGACTATCTATCCTGCGCGTCCGCAGACACTCGCTGACATTTTTGCTCCGATCGTTCCCGGTCTCAAGGGAACTCCCGACGAAGCGGACAAACTCGCCCACGGCGTTGAAGAATGGCTCGCCGCTACCGGCGTTCCTGAGAAGCTGAGCGATTATGGTTACACAGAAGCTGACGTCGCAAAGCTGACCAACCTCGCCTTCACGACGCCGTCTCTCGCCGGCCTGCTGGGCATCGCTCCGGTAAAGGCAACGAAGGAAGTCGTTGCGAACATCTACAAAACGAGCCTTCACCGTCTTTCATAACTGAACTGCAGCCCGGGGAGGCAGCCGCCTCTCCGGGCTGTTTTGATATATACTGTAGAGAATTGAGACAAGACCATATGAGACTGAAAGCCAAGAGGCACGCATGAATAGAATAGACGCAAAAGAAGAATTAGGACCAAACGTCACGCGGTATGTCGTAGAGGCGCCACTCGTTGCAACGCACCGTAAACCCGGCCAATTCGTCATCATACGGGTAAGCGACCATGGCGAACGTATTCCCCTGACGATCGCCGATGCCGACCCGGCGCAGGGCCGCATTTCCCTGATCGTGCAGGCTGTCGGCAAAACGACACGCGAAATGGCAATGCTCAAGCCCGGCGATTTCATTCATGATATCGTCGGTCCACTGGGGCAGCCAACGAACATCAGGAAGTTCGGAACCGTCCTGTGCGTCGGCGGCGGCATCGGAACTGCGCCCCTCTATCCCATCGCAAAGGGCATGAAAGAAGCGGGGAACCATGTCATCACGGTCCTGGGAGCCCGCACCAGGGATCTCCTGATCCTCGAGGAGGATATGCGTTCTGTAAGCGATGAACTTATCATCGCCACCGACGATGGATCATATGGCATGAAAGGCATGGTCACCGATGCCATCAAAGCATTGGCAGCCAGAGACGTTCATATCGATCAGGCTGTCGTCATCGGCCCTCCGCTTATGATGAAATTTACAGCGCTGCTCACGAAAGAGCTCAACATCCCCACCATGGCCTCCCTCAACCCCATCATGATCGATGGAACCGGCATGTGCGGCGGCTGCCGGGTTACCGTCGGCAACGAGGTCAAATTTGCATGTGTCGACGGCCCGGAATTTGACGCCCATCAGGTCGACTGGGACGGCATGATCCGCAGGCTGAAGACTTATCGCACCGCCGAACAGGCGGCAACGGAACGTTTTGATCACGAATGCCGTATCGGCCTTACTGAAAAGGAGTCACGATGAACGCTGCTGAACGTCTGAAGATACAACCAGTTGCAATGCCGGAACAGAAGCCCTCGGAACGCATCCACAACGTCCGCGAGGTTCCGCTCGGGTTCAGTATGGAGATGGCCCAGCAGGAAGCTCAGCGTTGCCTTCATTGTGCCAATGCTCCCTGTATCAAGGGATGCCCTGTCGGCGTCCACATCCCCGATTTCATCAAAGCAATCGAGGAAGGAGATCTTGCCGGTGGGATCGGTATCATCAAGCAGACAAATCTGCTCCCTGCAGTCTGTGGACGCGTCTGCCCGCAGGAAGAACAGTGCCAGAAGAACTGTACAGTCGGCAAGAGCCATCGCGATGTCGGCCAGGCAGTCCAGATCGGCAAGCTTGAACGCTTTCTCGCCGACTGGGAACGTGCCAACGATGCCGCCGTCATTCCTCAGATCCCGCCTGCGACAGGGAAGAAGATCGCCGTTATCGGAAGCGGCCCCGCAGGACTCACGGTTGCCGGGGACCTCATCAAGCTGGGGCACGCCGTTACAGTGTTCGAGGCTCTCCACATGCCGGGCGGCGTCCTGGGCTACGGCATCCCCGAATTCCGTCTTCCCAAGGAGATCGTCTACAAGGAAGTCTCTTACCTGACCAGACTGGGCGTTGATTTCGAGTACAACACCGTCGTCGGCAAGAGTATCACCATGGAAGAGATCCGCGCGCAGTATGATGCCGTTTTCATCGGCAGTGGCGCCGGTCTGCCAAACTTTCTGCATATTCCCGGGGAAAGCCTGCTTGGTGTCTATTCCGCCAACGAGTATCTGACGCGCGCCAACCTCATGCATGCCTATGACGAGAATTCCGACACGCCCATCCTCCACGGTGATACCGTCGCCGTCCTGGGCGGCGGCAACGTCGCCATGGATTCTGCACGGACCGCCCTGCGCCTCGGCGCTCACAAGGTCATGATCCTGTACCGCCGTTCCGAGGAAGAGATGCCGGCCCGTAAGGAAGA
>CAZEWU010000222.1:0-2799 GCA_964516155.1 uncultured Caldisericota bacterium | reverse complement strand
CTATCGGCACCTTTGCGCAGCAGCTGTTCCCGCGGCCGTTCCTCGACCGTCCAGTCCTTGATGGGAACGTACGTGCGCTCCTGCTTCACGCGTTTCCTGATAGTGCCCCGGACAGCGACGCACCGTTCCCCGCTCACCAGACCAAGCGCCTGAACAATCTCCATTCCCTGCGGCTCCTCAACACGCCCACCCTCTGCATCCCGGAACCATACGTTCCGCCTGCCCCACATCGGATACTCCGCTTTCCTGACAAGGTACGCCAATGCCTCTTCCGGCTGTTTCAGATCCATATCTCCCTCCACCCTGGTCGGTTTTCATGACACACAATATGTGCAGTGTACCATCGAGGAAGGACTCCGCAACTGCTGGCTACTTCCGGGAAATAAAAAAGGATCGCCCCGTACGTACGGGGCGATCCTCTGAAACGGAAATCTATACCGGTCCCACCGGTAACCTGATCGCCGGAGCAGCTAGCATCTCCTGTTATTCAGGGGCGTTACAGCAAGAAGCGGATTGATGATGCTGAGAGGGATCCGCACTTCCTTCTGGCCGGCGGCATAGCAGTCGACATCGTACTGGTCAAAGATAACAACCAGTCCCGTCGGCGTAAGAACAAGGTTCCGCAGGTTCTCTGCATTCGCAGGATCTGTTCCTTCATTGATCCATGAACGTTCATCGGCGGACAGACTGTTCCTGTCAAGTTCCGTCCGTGTGTACTCCGAGATGAATTTCAGAGCAGCCGGCCCATTCTTGAAAAGGCCCGTCCGTGTCAGAAGCACGCCATGAGCAAGGTCATAGTTGACAACGCGGGTCACCGTCATACCATGAGCACAGCCTGCATGATAATAAGAGAAAGTCAGCCTGAGACTCAGCAGGTCCGACGTCGCCGTTTCAACTGCGGAAGAGATATCCAGCTCGCTGGTTCCATCGGCAACGGGTGTTCCTTTCAGCTCGTCCCCGGATCTTGCAAGATCGGCAACGCGGTCAGCCTCATCGGCTTTGAATGACCTGATCTCATCCTGAACGACATCCTGAATAGCGCGGTTGGCCTTTTCTTCGACCGACCAGGCGCGGGCACCGCGAATCTGGGCATACATTCCGCGGATCTCGTATCGCGGGCTGGTACTGGCCTCAACCACACGAACATCGGAGATCACCGGTGTGACATGATTCCCTGCCGTCGTAAACCCGGTCAGAACCACCGTCATCATGACCACAACTACCAGCGATACCATCAACCCGAACTTTCTCATCCGCCGTACCTCCTCGCACCTTGTTTCCTTATCGTTGCCATGCTCCCACGACCTGTGGTATCACAGGAGATCATAGCACTTCCAAAGATAGGACGGAACACCGGACTTCAAAGTTCCCGCCAGGCGGTCACGGCGTTGTCGGCACTCCGGGGAGAGCGGCCGTCAGTCCAGTACCCTGCGCTCCTTCGGAAGACATTTTCGGCGTGTTCTGGTCTGACAGGACGATCTTGCCGGCCTGCCACAGCGCCTGCTGGTTGCCCAGAGCAGCGCAGCGGATAGCCATGACGATCTGAAAGAAGCTGTACTTTTCATGACCTATGTCAACGCGTGGGAGCCTCATGATGTCGGAACCTGCATAGACAGCTCCCGGCTGACTGTTAAACACATACTGGAACCCGGCATTGTAAAGTGTTGACAGATACACTTCATCGTAAGAACCATACGGACACGCATAGAACGGCGTTGCTTCGCCGGTGTCGTTCCTGATGACGCTCTGCAGCTGCGTGGCATCGCTCTGCAGCCGGACCATACGCAGAAAGTCATTCTCATCGCGGTGCAGGACAAGGACGGCCGGGACCGCTGCCTTCCCAACGGTTTCATCATGGTGAAGATCATAGGAATGCCCACCGATCCAGACAAGACCGGACTGTTTCATCTCATTCAGCTGGTCAGCAGTCAGCGAGGCCGCCGTTGTCCCGATCCGTGATCCGATGACATTCTCGATACACGGGATCTGCAGCTTCTGCAGGATAGGGTACGCGTACGTATACATGTCCTCCAGCCCGTCGTCGAACGTCACCATCAGGGCGTCCGCCGGGATGACGGCATTTCTGCTGAGGAAGTCGGAGAACTGCAGGGGCGTGATGAAGTGAAACCCTATCTGTTTCAACGACGTCAGCGTTTGTTCGAGTTTTGAGGGCGTCATCGACCACTCACCGGTCGGCTTGAGCTGGATATCATGAAAATTCAGGACGATGACCCGGTCATTATAGAAGTATGTGCCTGCCTGAGATTTCTGATCAGATCCCAGCGCAATACCGGGTCGCAGGCTCACGACAAGAACGCCGACGACAAGAAGGATGCACCAACGGAAACGCCGTAAAGTTACCTGTGAACAAGCCACCACTTTTCCAGCCTCCCGGACTGTCTTTCATTTTCAAGAAGTTCGAGAACATGGTAGCTCCAAAAAGCGTCAGTTCATGGACAAAATGTTAAGCCCTTTCCCTCCCGTCCTTATGGCATGATGGTTCTGTCTCCATCGCGGAGATATTCCCGGCGCAGGTACGCAAGCTGTGACCGCCGCGAAGAGACGCCGGAACGTACAGGCGGCTGAGCATTGGAACAGGCGGCATCAGCAATCTTCGTGAGGATCGTACGGTAGCTCAGTTTGTGCTCCCCGACATCGATACGCGGTATACGCAGAGCGTTGGTGCTCCGGGTCATGGATCCCGCAGAGGAGGTCAGAAAGTACCTGAACCCGGCAAGACGCATCGCCTGGACAGCCGTCTGATCGTAGGCGCCAAAAGGCCATGCGTACCACGGGGTC
>CAZEWU010000221.1:0-2803 GCA_964516155.1 uncultured Caldisericota bacterium | reverse complement strand
AGGCGCGGATAAGATGCATGAGCGCTGTGATGCCCGTCTCTCCCTCCAGCAGCTGCGGTGTGAACTTCTGGTTGAGCAGGGTCCCTCCGGTCCGGAGATGGTCCATGCGGGCGGCGGAACGCACGACGGCCGTCGGTCCCTGCCGGTCGGCGCCCTGAGCAGGCGAGATGCCGTCCGAGAGCGGCTGCCATGCTTTGCGTCCATCCGGCATCGCCCCGGTCACGGAGCCGAAATACACATGGCAGGTCGTGGAGAGGTAATTGACGTGGTAGGCGCCGCCCTTGGTGTTGGGACGCCCGTCGATCTCGCTGAATACGATATTGAAGAGCTGTTCCAGGATGTCATCAGCGGCAGGATCGTCGTTGCCGTATTTCGGGGAACGGTTAAGGAGCAGCAGGCGCGTCTGCTCATGTCCTGCAAAGTCGGCATCGGTCGCCGCCAGGAGCTCGTTCATGGTACAGTCCCGGCGGTCATAGACGTGGGCCTTTACGGCTGCCAGCGCATCCGTGCAGCTGCCGGGTGCAACGATCTGAATGTAGGTTGAGTTGTACCGAGGGCCGCCGTCGTTGTAATCGCGTCCCTTTGCGATGCAGTCTTCCACAAAGAGGGAGAGGAACGGCGCCGGCATCTGCCCGGCGTACAGGCGTTCGATGACGTTGTTGCCGCGTACCTTGATGTCGACGAAGTGATGCAGCTGCCGCCGGAAGGCTGCGGCAAGGTCTTCATAGGCGGCGAAGCTGCGCGGGTCCCCGGTCCGCAGACCGATGATCTTGCCGGTACGCGGGTCCAGCCCGTCATGCAGAGTGATCTCGAGGATCTTGGGCAGGTTCAGATATCCGGTCAGGATGTAGGCTTCGCGGCCGAACGCGCCGGTCTCGACGCAGCCGGAGATCCCGCCCATGCGGGCATCCACGATGGACTTGCCCTGGCGCAGCAGTTCCTCGACCACGGAGTCGGCATTGAAAACGGAGGGCTGCCCCCAGCCCTCGCGGATGATCTGGACGGCGCGGCGCAGGAACCGGTCCGGACTCTTGCGGCTCAGCTGGATGTTGGAGGAAGGCTGCAGCAGGTGCATGTCGTCGATGACGTCGAGAAGGAGGTAACTGACCTCGTTGACGCCGTCGGAACCATCGGGTCTGAGACCTCCGACGTTGATATTGCAGAAATCCGTATACGTTCCGCTCTCGGCGGCTGTGATGCCGACCTTGGGCGGTGCCGGCTGATTGTTGATCTTGATCCACAGGCACTCCAGGAGTTCCATGGCCCGGTCCCGTGTGAGCGTGCCGTCGGCGATTGCTTTCGTATAGAATGGCTCCAGGTGCTGATCAAGACGTCCCGGGCAGAAGGAATCCCAGGTGTTGAGCTCGGTCACGACCCCCAGATGAACGAACCAGTAGGCCTGCAATGCCTCGTGAAAGGTGCGGGGCGCGTGGGCCGGGACCCATGAACAGACCCCGGCGATCTCCAAGAGTTCCGCCCGGCGGGCGGGATCCTGTTCTGCCGCAGCCAGCTCGCGGGCGCAGGCGGCGTTGCGCTCGGCATACCGGATCATTGCATCAGCAGCGATACTCATGGCGCGCAGTTCTTCACGTTTTGCCGTCGCCTGCGGGTCATGCAGGAAGTCCAGCCCGGCGATGGACGCCGCGATATCGTCCTTGAGTTCCAGCAGTCCCCGCTGGTAGATGGTGTGTCCCAGGACGGTATGCCCCGGTGCGCGCTGTTCCATGAACTCGGTGAAGACCCCTGCTTCATAGGCATCCTTCCAGGCCGGCTCCATGAGAGCGAACATCTGGTCGCGGATAGAACGGCCGCGCCAGGCCGGGATGATCTCGTCCCGCTGGATGCGCCGCGCCTCGTCGTCCACGGCATACGCGGTCTTCTCGCGCGTGTCGAGGATGGCGAAGTCCTCCATGCTATGGCAGCACAGCTCCGGGAAGGTCGGCACCGCTTTGGGCGCCGGGCCGCGCTCGCCGACAATGAGCTCTTCCGGTCCGATGTACAGCTGCTTGTGTTCCAGGATGTACTGCAGCAGCTGCGCACGGTATACCGGCGCAGACAGACCCCGCGCCTGCCGGTCAAACTCCGTCACAAGATGCGCGCGTTCCAGAGACAGCCGTGGTATGGCCGCAAGGCTCTGTTCCCGCAGCCGTGCAACACGATCATTCATCCTATCCTCCTACTGATACTTCACAACCGGCGTCAGCAAAAAGACGCCGCAGACGTTCCATGGATCCGGCGGACGGCGGTTCAAGGCCGCCCATGGGATACGGCCGGCCCAGCCGTGTATATTTGTCGCTGCCGAAGCGGTGGTACGGCAGCAGGTCGATACGTCGCAGTCCCAGCCGGTTCATCATGGCGGCGGTCTCCTGCGCATTGCCGTCATCGTCATTGACGCCGGGGATGACCGGCATCCGGACGACGACCTGCGATCCACGGCGGGCGAGAAGTTCCAGGTTGGTCAGGATGCGCCGGTTGTCCATGCCCGTTGCGGCGGCATGCCGCTCTGGATCCATGAGTTTGATATCGTACAGAAAGAGTCCGACGTGGTCTGCCAGCGTTGTAAGAAGCAGCGCCGAGGTCATGCCGCAGGTCTCGACGGCGGTCGGGAATCCGGCGGCGGCACAGCCGGCAAGCAATTCCGCCAGGAACTCCGGCTGAGCAAAAGGTTCGCCGCCGGAAATGGTCACGCCGCCGCCGGATTCCTCAAAGAAGAGGCGGTCCCGCTCCAGGACTTCCATTACCGAAGAGACCCGGGTCTTTTTTCCGGCGATCGACCGGGCACCGGCCAGGCAGACGTCGACGC
>CAZEWU010000220.1:0-2860 GCA_964516155.1 uncultured Caldisericota bacterium | reverse complement strand
AATGTGAGATAGTCTGGATCATATTGCCAGACCAAAGATGTACTTCAGGCAGAAGCATAGTCGATGACGGAGGCCAGACACGTCGTCTTCCCGACTTCATCAGCGAAGAGCTTTCGTGCTGCCTGGTCGGCAAGACTCCCTATGTTTGCTGCCCCGGAACAGGAGTAGAGAAGAACACTCTTCTTTCCCGACATGCAGGAACACTACATCTCAGCGCCCTTTCCTGGACAGCAGGTCCGCGACCTGTGCCGCTGACAAAACCTTGCCCACGCTCAGCACGATACCATCCACGGCAAGCGCAGGCGTCATCATGACCCCCATGTCCATGATGGTGTCGATATCGCTCACCTTCTCGATCTCGGCATCTACTCCCAGTTTCAACAAGGCTTCACGGGTATTCTGTTCGAGTGCCTTGCACTTCGGACATCCGGGCCCCAGAATCTGTATCTTCACTATCTCCTCCCTTAACGACAGCGTCATGTTCCACCTTGCGACACGTGGTGGATCTTCTCAACGCCCTCCGGCGGTCAACAGTCCGTTCAAAGTGAATGCAATAAGCAAGATGCCGGCAATGTCCACAAGGAAGCGCGCGACCGCAAAACGCGCCTCAGGCGATGCATCTCGAACAGGTACATTGGAATCTTCACTGCGGACCCTGCTCCAATGAACACAAGCACGCTTGTGAACTAGCACGTTTGTCCACAAGAACCACAGCCACCCGAAAAGCGCAAAAACGATACCAAGCGCGGCCCCTTTCAGTCCGGACCCTTTGCTCATATACCCGATGAACGCCTCTCGTGAAGCCCAGACATCCAGCAGTTCCGGTAGGACGAAGATCAGAGACATCACAAGAAACATTGTCTCAAGTTGGTCAAAGAGACACTTCTCTGCCCGTCCAGCTCTTGTGGAAAAGAGCAGCAAAGAGAACCCCGTCACAAGAGTGACCCGGTACCTTTTCAGCAGACTCCTGGACGTCATCTTGCCACTGTCCATCCGGTAAACAGTGCCGCAATAATGGAGAATGCAAATGCAAGGATGATACAGCTGATGGCAGCCTTCTTACTGGAGTATCCGATTCCCAGAGGCGAGGTCATGATCTCGACCATCATGAGCGAGGAGACGAACGCCGCAATCTGTTTACTCCTGCACCGCTGAGAAGGAACTCTGCGGCCGCAGGGGATGCCGCGAATACAGAAATGAGCGTTATGGTTGCGACCATCGAGGCGATCATGGTCCCAATCCGGCTTGACCCTGCGCCAACCAACCGCGAGATCGCTGCAGGGTCGAACACGGCAAGAACGATTACAAGAACGATTACAACAACGATCACGACAAACAGGGACTCTGGCAGAGTGTTCGTAAAGACTTTGAGGCCCTTCATCATGGCTTTCCGCGTCCTGGTTCTGTCCTTGATCAGTGAAGAATGAGCAGGACCGTCACGACAACATATAGCACAAAGTTCTCCACGATGACTCCTCTATATATACTTTCTATGTTTCCATTATTGGCAACTCTCCAACAATGTCAAGAGCACATTTGACAAAGTTTCCGAAAATTGCAACAATATCGTTGTGACTGAACAAGAGAGATTGCATTGCGAGTTGACGGCACACATGTTCAGGGCTATGGCCCACCCGCTACGTGTGTTCCTGCTGAACAAGTTGAGCGTAAAACCTTGGTGCGTCTGTGAGCTGGCTGCTGAAGCTGGAGTCGAGAAATCCGTAGCGTCCAAACATCTGTCCATTCTCAGAGAAGCAGGGCTGGTAGAGGCCACGAGACTTGGCACGCAGATCCGCTATTCTCTGATAGCACCGTGCGTCCTTGAACTGGCTTCATGTGCCGAAGGCGCTGTCCTGACAAACAGAAGGAAATCGCTCGGCATCAATCCTGATATGGAAAGACAGGACGTCGACCACTGACATCGGTCACATCCTTACGAAGTTCAATCCAAAGGAGCCGGTTGGCAGAACAGCGCGACTATCCGGTGACCGTCATTGGTTAATCCTCCCAGTATTGCCCTCCTCGAGTGTCGATGTAGCCGGAAGCGACCCGTTCCCTGCGTGTCCAGACAAGTGCGATGCCCCCGCTGAAGGGGTGAGCCCAAGTATAGACCGCTGGCAAGACGAGAGTCCCGTTCGTATCAATGAAACCGCACTTTCCCTCGATCTCGACCGGGGCCAGACCGCCGCCGAAGGGACCCGCCGACTTGAAGATCGCCGGCAGGACCAGGTCTCCCTTCTTGTCGACATAGCCCTGCGTGCCGTTGATCTGAACGGGAGCGAGACCATCATGGAAAGGGCCTGCCCAATCGTAGATAGCCGGTGTTTGTGCTCCCTCGCAATCGACGTAGCCCCACTTGCCGTCAACCTTGACGGGAGCCAGGCCTTCGCTGAATGGCTCCCGTGCATTGTCAAACAATGTTGGAATCGCGATGGTTCCTTTCACATCGATGAAACAGTACTTCTCGTGAATGCAAACCGGCGCGAGACCGTTCGAGAACGGTCCGGCAAACTGATAAGATGCTGGTATGACCACGTGTCCCTGCATGTCGATGTAGCCCCATTTTCCTCGGGTCTTGACGGCTGCGAGTCCTTCACTGAAGGACTCCGCTCCCTGGAAGATCACGGGTATTACAAGGCGCCCTGAGACATCGACGTATCCGCTCGAGCCCAGTCTCACCGTGGGACCGCAGTGATCCCATTCCGTAAGCGAATCCGGGGTTACCGTGGACAAGCCATTGCTGCAGGATCCTACCTGGGCATAGATCGGCGGCACGACGAAGTTCCCCCGCACGTTGATGAGGCCCCACCTGGATTCCAGCTCCTCGTCTGCGCTCACGCGCACGGCCGCCAGACCATCG
>CAZEWU010000219.1:0-2862 GCA_964516155.1 uncultured Caldisericota bacterium | reverse complement strand
GGTGCCGATCGTATAGACCTTACGGATATCAGTAAGTTCAACGAGGTTCATGGATCATCCTAGTAGGCGGTTACGGTTACGTTGCCGCTGCTGCCGGCATTATCAGCAGCCGTTCCGTCCGACTGCTGCGGCAATACCGAAGAGACTCCTGCATCGCGCATGATGCGGTCTCCTGCTTTGAGGCCCGAGAGGATCTGGATATAGTCATCGCTTGCGATTCCTACCTTTACTTCTTTCCTTGTTGTCTTCATGGCCGGTTGCTTTTTATCGGCGCCCGCCGTCGAAGACACGACCATGACATAGTACTTGCCATTGTCCGAGATGACTGATTCGACGGGAACGGCAGGGACGTTTTTTGCAACGGACAGCGTAATGGAAGCGTCGCACTTCATGCCCGTCATCAGGGATGATGGAGCGTTTGCCAGCTGGATCCTGGCTGTATAGGGAAGATTGGTGTTCTGAGAGCCCTGGGAGTCGGTGGATGCGTAGCCGACTGAGATGATTTTTCCGGGGAACGCCGTGTCGCCGTACGGATCGATCGTCACGCTGGCATTCTGCCCGGCTTTGAGTTTGATGACATTCATCTCATCGACGTTGACGTTGGCGTTCCACATCGTCCAGTCGGTCAGTTTTGCGATAGTGGCGCCGCTGGCAACGGTGTCGCCCGCAGCGACGCTCACGGTGGTAATGACGCCGCTCATAGGAGCGATGATGACGTACTTCCCAGCCTTCTTTTTCTCGGCGTTGAGGGCGTACAGCGCTTCCTCTTTCTGGTCATTGTTCGACTGGACCTGAAGGTTGTATTTCTGGATGGTCTCTGGAAATGCAGCCAGGTTTGCCTTTGCAGCTGCGAGCGACTTTTTTGCCTGTTCCACGCTGGCCTTAAGGGGTTCAAGATCATTTGCGCTGGTGCTGACGGTTACCTGACCTGCAGCCAGGTTTCGTCTGGCTGCTGTCAATGCCCGTTCAGCCTGGGTCACCTCAAGCTTGGCGGCTTTTATGTCAGCGCCGGCACTTGCCTTGGCGCTTTCGAGCGAAAGCCGTGCATTATTGACCGCTGCCAGGTCCGCAGAAGTGTCTTTCCCGGCCTGTGCGTCTGTCACAAGTTGATTCTCGGCTGCTGTCAGGCTAAGCTGAGCCTGCTGAACAGCGATACTGGACTGCGACACCGACGATGCCGCGCTGGAATCCTGAAGGGACTTCAGGTTGTTTTGAGCCGTCGCAAGACTTTCCTCTGCCTGGGTCACTGCATCCTGGAGAGAATCCATAGTGGTATCGCTTGCATTTTTCGCTATGGTATTCTTCAAATTGATCTCGGCCGACAACTGTTGCTCCTGTGCCTGATCGACTGCGCTTTCCAGTTGTGCCCTGGCCTGCGCAAGATTGGTCAGATCGGCGGTCCCGGCGCTGATGACAGCGGAGCGGTAGTGAAACTCCGCCTGCCTGAGTGCATCCTGGTGGTCTGTGTCGTCGATGCGTGCGATGATCTCCCCTGCAGTGACTTTGTCCCCCGCCTTTTTGTAGATAGCGGCGATCTTGCCGGCCGCCGGGGAAGTAACCGTCGAACTGTGAGCGGGAGCAACGGTGCCGGAGACCGTCGTACTGGCCGTGACATCCTGCAGCGCAACGGTATAGACGGAACTTCCTCCCGTACTGTCCGTGTTCATGGAAAGGCGTCGCTTTCTGCTCAGAAGCTTCGGAACAATGATTGCAGCGGCTGCAGCTGCAAGTATGACGGCAATGATAAAAAAGCGCTTCATCTTCCTTTTGCTCATATTTCCCATCCTTTCAATCAATAGATCTGATCTTCTGCCTGTTCTGAATGACAATGTCCCCATACATTTCATGTTCCCCCGTATGCTTCAATAGTACGCGCGCAGAGCATCGGTTCATTCATTTTCTGTGATGAATATCTCCGTTTTTTCTGACGGATGCATATACCTCCATTACTAAGACGCGATTGGTTCCAATTTACTGAATCTCTCGGGGCAACCTTGCACAGAGGCTTGATCATGGGAAGAAAGTGGACGACCCATGCGGTAGCGAGGATATTGATCCGGACCGTTTTGAGGAAGCCGGAATTGCAGCCGGAGAAGGTGTTCAGAAAGGAGCAGGATATCTTCTCATCCTGAATTCTTCCGCAGATGAGACGGTTATGTTGACGATGGGGTAGTTCCGGAAAAGCGCATGTACGTGCTCCAGAGGTCATACAGCCGGGCTGTCGCATGCGCGTCGCCAAGACAGTAGCGGGCGATCTTCATGTATTCGTGGGCTGCGAACAGCATGGCGACATCATCACCGTGAACTTCGCGTTTGGGTTCATCGACGCCGAGGGCGTTACACCACACTTCAAGGGAGAAACGTCTGCGGGCTGCGCCGAACCAGGTGAACTGGTCCATCAGGTCGATGTGCTGGCCGCTGTAACGGTTGGGCATGAGGTCGGCCGTCGGACGCACGTGATGGACGGCCGAGCGGACCAGCAGGAAGGGGCAGTCAAAACCACGTCCATTGAATGTGATAAACTGTTTCGCATGAGCCGCGGCTTCCCAGAAGTGGACCAGTAGCTCTTTCTCGGTACATGGCATAAAGAGCTCCTTCTCCTCGCGGACGATCTCGACGCCGCCCGCCGGTGCCTGAAAGAACACCGCCGCATGATCCTGCTGCGGTGAATAAAGAGCAATGCAGACGATCTGCGCTGTGACCGGGAAGAGACCGAGCGAGTCCCGGATCTCCTGCCGTTCTTCATCTGTGTCGGCAGGACGCAGCAGTGATTCCTGAACCGGCGGCGTCAGTGTATCCCAGGAAACGCCCACTGTCTCGATATCAAAAACGAGCTGGTCCATATCAGCCTCGCACCGAGAA
>CAZEWU010000218.1:0-2944 GCA_964516155.1 uncultured Caldisericota bacterium | reverse complement strand
CGCTGGAGTTGCATATTCGTCGCTACGATACAGACACAAGACTCAGTGATGTCATTGCCGGCTTTGTGACAGAACAGGGGATCATATGCTCTCCGGACGGAGTGTTTGATATCCTGCAGGACATGAAAGAGGAGGGAGCCATCAGTATGCTCCAGATATCCCCCCCCCCTGGGGGCAACAGCAGACCATGGGTGGAAAATTGGGAGAACAGGGTCTGGATTAAGCGAAGGTGATGCCTTGTCCCATAAGGGACACACCTCTTTGTTGTCCCATCTCCAAGACATGTTGTGACATAACAACACCAGATGCGCCTGTCATTTTTCGTTGAATTATGACAGGCGCATCTGTCATATTTATATCCCGTGTCTCCCTTTCCTGGTGTCTGCGCCGGTATGTTAATATGGCGGCTAGTGCTCGTGTATTGTTAATCCTGGCTCATATGTGCCTTGATCTTGACATGATATCACTGGTGATATATTATCATAACTGATGGGCTATAAGAAAACACTTCAGCAGATATTGAAAGAACCGCCGCCTAAGGAATTGCTTTATGACGAGGTATGTATCCTACTTGAAAGACTTGGGTACGTCGAGCATGAAAACGGTTCGAGCCACGTGGTGTTCAGAAAAGCCGGGTGCTATTCGATCTGTCTACCGCGAGCAGGAGGAAGTGTTGTTAAACAGTGTTATCTGAGAAAGATCGCAGAGATTATCAAGAACGAGACAGAAGAGCCTCAGTAAAGGAGAGGATATGGACCTGCATAATGTTGATGACTACATGAAGCTTCCTTACACATTTGAGCTTATTCCTGACGAAGGTCTTGGCTGGTTTGCAAGTGTCAGGGAACTGCCTGGGTGCATGAGCGACGGGGACACTCCTGATCATGCGGTCAGCAACCTCAGAGAAGTCATGTACGACTGGATGGAAGCGGCGCTGGAAGATGTGAAATCGATCCCCGTTCCAGCCTGCATGCAGAAAAAGACTGGGAAGTTCATTGTACGGACCAGCCCGGAGCTGCATCAGCAGTTGACAGAAACTGCGCAGGAACAGGGAGTCTCTACAAATCAGCTATGCTCAACACTCCTTGCTTCCGGAATAGCCAAGGCACATGATGACGCGGAGCTGAACGGCCTGAGAACTGAGATCAGGAATCTTGCGCAACGGCTTGATGGCCTGTCTCATACGGTTCAGGGATGGAGTATTCATATCCAGGATCGGCTCTCTCCTCCTACAGTTGTTCAGGAAATACATCGAGTCAGCGGCCGAGGAGCAGAAATAAACATGGCAAGTACAACAATGGAGATACCGTATGTCCGTAACCAGTGACGATACAGACAAACAGCGATTTGATTGTTTCTTCAATAGTCTCGATCTTGTCCGGATAACGCTTGCGGAATCATCGGCATGGCGGGCAGACGATTTTGCCTTGCCGGCCAATGTTCAGCTTCATCAGAGTACGACGATTGAGAAAGGTGAACTCCCCGGGCAGTGGATGGCTACGTGCAGATATGAATTACAGGCAACGGCCAACGGCAAGACAGAGCCGGGCTTGAAGATCGCGGTGAGGTATACTGCTTTCTACACGACGGAAGGGAGCGTTGACGACAGTGCACGGAACGTTCTGATCCAAAACGCTCGCACAGCGACTTGGCCCTATATGAGATTCTACGTTCGCAGTGTCACCAGTGATATGGGGCTGATACCGCTGAATGTAGGGTTGTTCAAGATCCGGCTCAACTATCCTCAACCCGGTGCTGTCAGGAAAACCGGCAGCACAAAAGCACGACCGACACCAAAGGCTGCCATGACGAAGCCGGAGGCAATCAAGACCAAGACTAGGAAGTGAATGTCTTGTCCCATAAAGGACAGGCACATTTGTTGTCCCAAAATTTTATCTTCCTGGAAGAATGCCCATGCAGAAAACGCATGGCAGTCTGAGAAAGAAATGTGTCAGGAAGAGAGGAAAGGCAAGATCCTGAGGTCCTGTATCAACGGGCACGATAACACCACTTTTAACACATGTGCTATGGGGTGTTTTATCTCATAACACAGGTGTTATGGTCAGGATGGACGTGTACTAATCACCGGCACGCTCTTCTCTGGCAAGTGAGAAGATACACGGCGCTCGCCGTCAGTCTGATCCATGCCGAGTTCGAGACCGTTCAGGAACATACGAAAGCATGGAATCCAGAGCAGGAGATACAAGCCGACGTGTCCTAAATGTGTCTGTCCCTTATGGGACAAAAGGGACTTCGACCATGGTTCATGATCTGGCAACAGAGCGTTTTGATAAAGGTCCTTTCTCGTCCCGGCGGCAGGCATCGGGGTAAAACGTTTACCTGTAAGGAACGATGTTCTCTGCCTTATTCTTTCCGATATTCTCTATCAGCCTGTTCACCGGAAACGCATTGCCGTGCGCAGGGAAGATGCGCCTGGCTCCGGCTTTGATAAGTTTTTCCCAGCTTTTGTAGTACTCGTCCATGTTGCAGATGAAGATGACGCAGTATCTGGTTCCGGCGATGGGCAGCATGTGCGCAGCTGCGTCGCCTACCAGGCAGTCCCCGTCTGGAAAGAGAAGGGAGATGGAATCCACGGTGTGACCGGGTGTTTCAATGATTCTGCCGTCAAGCGGGATGCCGAGGTCTCGCAGCGTCGGCTCTCCGGCGTAGACAATGTCCTGCTCCCTTGCCATGTACGGCTGAAATTTCAGGTTTTTCGATCTATCCACCTTTTTGTGGAGATGCAGTGAAACATAAATCTGTTTGCCCCGGAGGATGAGGAAGGCTACCCGTTTATTGAGGAGTCCTCCGCCATGAGTCCGGTCGTTCTCGCCTTTCTGGATCAGCTCGCTGCATTGTTTCGACATGACGACGCGGATGGTGCTGTTTTCTTGCAGAATATGATGCAGCAGGCCGCAGTGATCGTCATGGTGGTGTGTCAGGA
>CAZEWU010000217.1:0-2957 GCA_964516155.1 uncultured Caldisericota bacterium | reverse complement strand
GCGTTGATGGACAGGTGGCGCAGGAGGATGCTGTGCAGGTTCAGCTTGTCGAACCCGTAGCGGCACAGGAGATAGAGCGCTTCACTGCCATACCCCCTGCTGAGATACTCCTTTTCCCCGATGAGAATCCCGACCTCAGCGGTGCCGTTGCCGGGATCGATACCGGACAGAGTGCAGTTGCCGATGAGAGTCTGCTCCTCTGTGGCCAGCCGGATATCCATCTGCACCAGGCGACCGCTGCCGCTGCGCCGGACAACGACGTCGTCATACCACGCATACTCCTGCTCCAGCGTAAACACTCCGCCGTAATCAAGCAGAAAGATGTTCAGTTCGGGGTCTGTGATCCAGCGCAGGTATGCCGGAACGTTTTCCCGGCAGGCGGGGGTCAGGAGGACCTTTGTTCCATGCATGATAACGGGTATTTTCTCCATATCAGTTCTCCTTATCAGGATATCTTCAGTATCTGCACAGAGCCGTTCTATGCAAGAAGCGCCGGCCGGCCGGCGGCTCCTCTGTCGTTCTTTCACAATTTTATGCACGGAATGCCGGCGACCCTTGTATTGATATGCGGAAGGGCACTGTGAACCTTCTGGTCGTTCTCTGCTTGACAAGGCGGAGCGGATGGCTATGATTGCTGCGCATTTGGGTTCACCAATGCCCGGTGCTGAAGAAAGGAGATGATTCCATGGAATATCAAGGAACCGTCATACGCCCGGAGGATAGCGTCCGGGTCTTCTTTAACCGTGTGTACGGCTGGATGGCGGGCGGGCTTGCTCTGACGTCTGTCGTGGCATGGTTTGTGGGAAGCAATGCTGCGATCCAGCAGCTTATTTTTGGAAATACGCTTGTCTTTATCCTGCTTATTGTTGCAGAATTCGGACTCGTGATCGGACTCTCATCGGCAATCAACCGGATGTCGCCGCAGACGGCGGGCGTCCTGTTCCTGACCTATTCTGCCGTGAGCGGCCTGACCCTGTCGTCGATCTTCATGGTGTACTCCGGCAGCAGCATCGCCATGGCGTTTGTGGCGTCCGCCGGCATGTTCCTTGCCATGTCGCTGATCGGTTCGGCAACACGTATCGATCTGTCCAGGATCGGCAATATCGCCATATTCGGGTTGATCGGGATCATCGTCTGTTCCGTCATCAACCTCTTTACCAACAGTTCCGGATTTGATCTTGTCATCAGCATCATCGGCGTCGTCGTGTTCCTGGCCCTGACGGCGTGGGACACCCAGAAGCTGCGTCGTATGGCCCTGAACCTGGATCCGACCGGCGAGCATCCCATCACCATGGCCGGCGGAAACCCGGAGGCTGAGAAGGTCGCCGTCATCGGCGCGCTGACCCTGTATCTCGATCTGGTCAACCTGTTCTTGTACCTGCTCCGGTTCCTTGGAAGAGGACGTCGCAACTAGATTGTCAAGGCAGAACAATCCATCAATGGTGAAAGCGGCTGGGCCTTTTCTGATGAGGCTTCCAGCCGCTTTCACCGCTCAAGACTTGGCAGCTTTCTTGTATGTGGTATAATACCCCATTATGGAAACAACACGACTCATGAAGTTGTTCCACAGGAGACAGGCCGTCCTTTTTGTAATTCTGGGGGTCCTTCTTGGTGGACTCTTCCTCTGGAGTGCCAGCATCCACATCTACGTTATCAACGATGCAGGCAACAGGACGCGCATTGTCGCGTTTAAAAGTATGTCGGTGAGCTCAGTCCTGACCAAGGCTGGTGTCAAGAGCCTTCGTCCGGAAGACGTGGTTTCACCGGATGTCGGCGTGGTCATCCCCAATGGGGAAATCGCTATCACGCGCGCCAGACCGGTCACGCTCACCATTGATGGCGTCAGCCAGACTATTTATACGACCCAGAAAACGGTCAGGGAACTTCTTGCGGAAAACGGCGTCAAACTGAACAAGGATGACAAGGTCAGCCCTGCAGTAACAGCACAGGTCCCGTACAGCAAGGATATTGTCGTCAGGAGGACGACGTATGCATTCAGCAGCACGACTCAGACGATCGCTTTTAATCGTGTCTACAAGAAGAATCCTTTCATGGAAGTTGGTCGCAGTTACATCAGCGTCATGGGTCGGAACGGTGTCGTTGAGAAGACACTCAAGGTGACCAAGGTCGCCAAGAAACCTGTTTCAACGAAGGTCGTCAAAACGACCGTCGTCAAACCCGTCGTTCACGAAGTGTACGATGTCGGTTCCGCCCGTCTGAACATCAAGCCGGTCCGCAGCTACACAATGTCCGCCACTGCTTATTCCAATTATGCAGACCTCATGCTGGACGGCAAAGACCATCTGCATGGGTACTCAGGCATGTCGCTGCACTATGGCACGTGCGCTGTGGATCGTCACCTGATCCCCATGGGAACGGTGCTGTACGTCGAAGGGTATGGCTATGCTGTTGCGGCTGATACGGGGGGCGCTATCCGGGGTACCCGTATTGATCTGTTCTTTTCCTCGTACTATGATGCATGCAATTGGGGGCGCCGCAATGTGAAGGTGTATGTGTTGCCTATCACCCGTTCCCAGCTGTACCAGAAACTCGGTATAGACTGACGGAATCTGAGGATCAAGATGCATATCCCCCGGCAGATGGTCTGCCGGGGGATTTTTCGTTGCGCAGTCTTTTTCAGGCGCCGCGGCTGCGGATGAGCTCGGCGGTGCCCTCGTCGATGAGGACCTCCGGAAGGCGCGGCCTGCTGTTGTAGGTCGAACTCATGGACCATCCATAGGCACCGGCATCGCAGACGGCCAGAAGGTCGCCCTGTTCCGGCAATGCAAGCTGAACGTCCTTACCGAGGAAATCCCCCGATTCGCAGACAGGTCCCACGACATCACAGGCAAGACACGGCGTACTGCGGTGGGTAACAGGCAGAATGTTGTGATGGGCCTGGTACAGGGCAGGCCGGATCAGGTCGTTCATGCCTGCGTCAACAATGACGAATGTCT
>CAZEWU010000216.1:0-2963 GCA_964516155.1 uncultured Caldisericota bacterium | reverse complement strand
ACAGCCGGACGAAGGTAGCGGGCAGTTCACTCTCCAGCCGCGCAAAATCGAAGGAGGTGATAAATACCTGCTCAAAACGATTAAGCAGATTGGTCAGGCGCTTCAGGTTCGAGGCGTCGATATCTCCTTCCAGGTCATCCAGAAGCAGGACCGGATATTCTCCTGTCACCGCCCGGACATATTCTGCGCCCGCAAATGTCAGGAGCAACGCCACCAGTTTTGCCTCGCCAAGGGATGCAGTTTCCCGCAACTGATGCCCACGGCGCAGCAGGGTAAAATCATCCAGGTGACATCCGGCAAGACAGGTATGCCGCAACAATTCCCGGTCGCGCACAGCATACAGCGCTTCGCGCGTCAGGACCTTCGGCTCATAGAAGATCGTGATGTCGGCCAGCTGCCTGAACGCTCCGTCGCCGATCAACTGATTCATCGCCTGTCCGATAGCCGCAAGAGCCGCACGCCGTTTTGTATAGACGATATTGGAGAGCGTTATAATCTGTTCATCAAACAGATCAAGGAGGGACCGGTCGGGAACAACGACGCCAGCCTGCCGCAGCAGGGCGTTCTTGCGCGCGACGATGCCGGAATAGGTCGACAGCGTCTCCAGGTATTGACGATCGCAGGAAGCGATGAGCAGGTTAAGGTACTGCCGCCGGACGGAAGGCATACCCTTTACCAGAAAAACGGAATTGAAATTGAACTGGGCGACCCGGAGCCCGCCGATGAGGTGTACAAATCCGCGGTATACCGTTCCGTCAATTCGCAGTTCCTTGTGTCCCTCTCGTGTATACATGGCCTGGGCAGTATGATCTACGGCGCCGCCGGCCACGGGGTCCTGTGTCCGGTAACTGCCGCCGACAACAAAATACGACGAATCGTCGCGGATGAGTTCAATATTACTCAGTCCCAGGAACGACTTGCCGGATGCCAGGAAATAGAGGGCATCCAGCAATGTCGTCTTGCCGGCGCCATTTTCGCCCTCGATGACGGTAAAACGCCCAAGGTCTGTCAGGCGCTGTTCAGCGAGCGCCCGAAAACCCTGTACCCAGACCGATTCAATATACATTGCCCCGGGGGCTGTTACTCCATCTGCTTGTGCGGCATGACCAGGTACAGGAAATCTTCTTTTCCCTGATCCCGGATAACAACGGGGTGAACAGCACTGTTCATCTGTAATTGTGCATTCTCCGTGCCCACCGCCGAGATACCGTCCAGGAGTTTACTGGCAAAAAATGAGACCGAAAGACCACCCGCCTCGCCCTCGTATCCGATCTCATCGCTGGCATTTCCCTGATCCTGCGCCGTTCCCTGAATCGTCAGACGTCCTTCCTTGAAGGAAAGCGTCACAACATCGGTTCCACCGAAGACGACTGCACCGACACGACGGAGAGCATCCAGCAACTCTGTTTTCTTGACATTGACCGTATACTCCCATTCGCGGGGAACGATATCGTTATAGTTCGGAAATTCCGCGCCGATGAGAAGAGAAATGATCTGCGTATCACCGGATTCAAACAGGCATTCATCCTCCGTAATGACAATGCGGACGTCCCCCGCCGGCTTAAACGATTCAAAGACTTTTGTAGGAACGATAGCGCGCAGCGGCTCGCGTTTGAAATCAAACTGCACATACCCGAGGCGCCGGGAATCCGTCGCGACCATCCGGAAAAAATCCTTTGTCTGTTCCAGGAGAATTCCCTGAAATTCAAGACGACGCTTCTCATTACGTTCAACGCAGGGAAGAACGCGTTCGACGGCTGTTGTATATTCATTCAGACTGAGCTGATATTCACGGCCTTCCTTAATCTCAGGAAGGCTTGGAAATGTTTCCATCTGATAGCAGGAAAGGTCATAATGCGTTTTTCCCGAGGAAATCTGGAGCTTTTTCTCGTCTCCTTCAATTGTAACTTCGCCGGAGAGCGCGGAAATAATATCTTTCAGGAACTTGAAGGGAACCAGAGCATGCCCGGCTTCTGTAACTACAGCTTCTTCAGCATTGATCAGATATGTTGTCAGATCTGTACTTGTGATGTGAAGCGCAGTGCCTTCTGCAGAAAGGAGAACAGCATCCGAGGTGAAAGTCGAGCTTTTCTGTTGGATGACCTTGCCATGCTGTGCCAGTTTTTTGCTCAGGCTTTCAGCTTTTGTTGTGAGTTTCATCCTTCCTCCTTTTAATATGAAAGAACTCTTTTATTAATAACCATCATAATAAGGCGCTTGGTAGTGTTCAAATGCTGCTGAGATGTGGTCGTGAAGGCAGCTCCGGCTGTGAGGACAATTGTGGATAACCTGTGTATGTTATCCACAGTATGCACAGCCAAGGCCCGCTGAAATTTTCTCAACATGTTATCCACCGCGTCTTAACTGCTTTATCAACGTATCAATGAGAGCGCGCAGGGCGTCGTCGTTTTTCATGTCCTGCTGGATCTTCTGACAGGCGTAGATGACGGTGGTGTGATCGCGGCCGCCGAACTTTTCGCCGATATACGGGAGAGAAGCTTCGGTAAGGTCTCGACTGAGGTACATGGCGATCTGGCGTGGCATGGCGACGTCCTGACTGCGGCGTTTTGCCTGCAGGTCGGCTATCGAGATATGAAAGTACGCCGCTACTGCTTCCATGATGGCGTCGATGGTGATCGGCTTATTGATGACAGGGATGATATCTTTGAGGGTCTCCTCGGTGAAGGGCAGAGTGACTTCCTCATTGGTCAGGGAGGCTGTGGCAAGGACGCGCATGAGCGCTCCTTCCAACTCACGGATGTTGCTGCCGATATTGGCGGCGATGTATTCCAGGACCTCCTGGGGAACCTCGATCTTGTCGAGCTCGGCTTTCTTCTTGAGAATAGCGACCTTCGTCTCATAGTCAGGACGGCTGATGTCCGCAATCAAGCCCCATTCAAAGCGCGATGTCAGGCGTTCCTCGAGGGTCGAGATCTCTTTCGGCAGGACATCCGACGTAATGA
>CAZEWU010000215.1:0-2966 GCA_964516155.1 uncultured Caldisericota bacterium | reverse complement strand
TCAGAAATCCGCCAGCAAAAACCCGCGTTCGACGGTAGGCACGCTCACCGAGATCTATGACTATCTGCGCCTTCTCTTTGCCCGTGCCGGCGTTCCCTGCTGTCCCACGCATAACATCCCCATCACTAAACAGTCCCCGCAGGAGATCGTCGATCATCTGACAGCGGAATATATGGGCCGGAGCATCGCCCTGCTTGCGCCGGCGATCGAAGGGCGCAAGGGCGAATATCACAAGCTCATTGAGGAGATCCAGCGCAAGGGATTCGAGAGCTACCGCGTGGACGGTATCGAGCACAGCGTCGACGACCCCGCTCCCAGGATGGAGAAGAACCGCAAGCACACGATCGAACTGGTCGTCGACAAACTTGTGGTAAGTTCTGAGGAACACGCGCGTCTGTTTGACTCTGTTGAATTGGCGCTGAAGGAAGGGAACGACGTCCTCAAGGTCCTGGATCTTGAGACCGGCAAGCTGGACTTTTTCTCCAGCAAGTTCGCCTGCCCCATCTGCGGGTACAGCATCCAGGAGATCGAACCGCGTCTGTTTTCGTTCAACTCTCCCTATGGCGCCTGTCCTACCTGCACCGGTCTGGGGTTCCAACTGGAGCCGGACATCGACATGATCGTCGACCGCGACAAGTCCCTTGAAGAGGGCGCCATCAAGATCCCCGGGTTTCTGGCGGCATCAGCTTTCAGCAAGGATTTTGTGATCCAGGATCTGCAATACCGCGGGTTTGACCCGACGCAGAAGGTGCGCGACCTGCCCGCCGGGGCGAAGGAGCTTATCCTGCATGGCGACACAGAACGCGTCCCTGCACACTGGCAGGACGAGAGTGGTAACGACCACACCTTCCGGTTCCACTGGGAGGGCCTCATCAATCTGCTGGCCCGCCGCTATGAGGAGACGACTTCCGATGCCATGAAGGAGGAGTATGAGCGCTTCATGGTCCAGAAGGAGTGTCCCACGTGCCATGGGCGCCGTCTCAAGCCCGAAGCGCTGGCGGTCAAGCTGGCGGGACTCGATATCAGCCAGGTCACCGATATGTCGGTCGCGCAGGCGTCGCAGTTCTTTGCCGACCTTCCGGGCGTCATGACCGAGACGCAGCGGACCATCAGCAAGCAGGTCCTGCGCGAGATCTGTGACCGACTCAAGTTTATCAATGACGTGGGTCTCGGCTATCTGACACTTTCGCGGGCCTCCGCGACGCTGGCGGGCGGCGAAGCCCAGCGGCTGCGTCTTGCCACTCAGGTGGGCAGCAAGCTGGTGGGTGTTCTCTACGTCCTCGACGAACCGTCCATCGGGCTGCACCCGCGGGACAACGAACGTCTGCTGAGCACGCTCAAAGAGCTGCGTGACCTGGGCAATACCCTTATCGTCGTCGAGCATGACGAAGAGACGATCCGGTCCGCCGACTATATCGTTGACGTGGGGCCGGGTGCAGGGGAGCATGGGGGCCGTATCGTGGCAACAGGCAGCGTGGACGACATCATCGCCGAGCCGACATCGCTCACAGGCCAGTACCTCAGCGGCAAGCTCTCCGTTCCGCTGCCCGGGAAGCGCCGTAAGGCGAATGGCGAACGCCTGACGATCACGGGCGCCACGGATCATAACCTGAAGAACATTAATGTGACCTTCCCGCTGCATCTCTTTACCTGCATTACAGGCGTGTCCGGTTCGGGCAAGTCGACACTGATCAACGACTGTCTCTACAAAGGGTTGGCGCGCGAATTGTATCACAGCAGGGAACAGCCGGGCCATTTCGACAAACTGACAGGCGTTGAGCACATCGACCGCGTCATTGTCGTCGATCAGACGCCCATCGGACGGACGCCGCGCAGCAATCCGGCGACCTATACCGGCCTGTTCACGCCTATCCGTGAGATCTTCTCCCGCATGCCCGAAGCCAAGCTTCGCGGGTATCAGCCGGGACGCTTCAGCTTCAACGTCAAGGGCGGGCGCTGCGAAGCCTGCGAGGGCAACGGTTTTACCAAAGTGGAGATGCAGTTCCTGCCGGACGTCTACGTTCCCTGCGAGGTCTGTCATGGCGCGCGTTTCAACTCCGAGACGCTGGAGGTCAAGTACAAGGGCAAGTCCATCGCCGATGTCCTGGAAATGTCCGTCGAGGAGGCCCTGCAGTTCTTTGACGCGCATGTGCGGCTCAAATATATGCTGAATCTGCTCAATGCGGTCGGTCTGGGGTATATCCGTCTCGGACAGAGCGCCGTCACCCTGTCGGGGGGTGAAGCGCAGCGCATCAAACTGGCCTCCGAACTTGGCAAGCGCACGGCGGGCCGGACCCTCTATATCCTGGATGAGCCGACGACCGGTCTGCACTTTGCCGATGTCGAGCGTCTGGTCAATGTGCTGCAGGAGCTGACCAACAAGGGCAACACCGTGATTGTCATCGAGCACAACCTGGAAGTCATCAAGAACGCCGACTGGGTCATCGACCTCGGACCTGAGGGCGGCGACGGCGGCGGCCGCGTCATTGCGACCGGTACTCCCGAACAGATCGCCCGCAACCCTGACTCCATTACCGGGCGGTTCCTCAGGGACAAGGTGCACTGACCGGGGAAGCAGAGCTTTAGAACCCGTTCCCCGGCGGGATGAGGGTTGCTTGTAAATCTTTGTGGAGATGATAATATTTCATCAGATGAGGACTTGTGTCTGCGGAATGTTCACGGTCCCCGTGGTATGCACGTCCGCAGTTCGATACTGCGGACGCAGATGCTACAGGTTCCGGGATAGGAACATCAAAGACGCGCCTTGAAGAGAAACATGTCCCGGCGTTGTTTTTTGTTGGAGGCCGGCGATGGCCGGCATAGTTGTGTTTGGAGTCAAGTCGGGGTAAGCAGTACCCACAGAGAGCGCTCACGAAGGCGCTGTCAGGAGTGGAAGAAGCGTCTCTTGAAGGGTAGGTCTCTGATGAGAAAGATATTCTCGATCTTCATCGCTCTGTGTCTTGTTG
>CAZEWU010000214.1:0-2982 GCA_964516155.1 uncultured Caldisericota bacterium | reverse complement strand
CCAGCTGGCGCAGCAGCAGTCCGTCGCCTTCAACACTGACATTCTCGCGGATATCCGGTTCCAGCGATAATGCATGTTCTCTGCATATTTCTGCATTCTGGCTGACGACCGCTGTAACAAGCGCCGTCAGGTCGACGGGGCCGAGATCGACGGCCGCCCGCTCCAGTTGCGCCACTTCCAGAAGACGTTCCACAAGCAGGGACGCATATTTCACCTGTGCTTTTGCCGCAATGATGCCCTCGGTATATTCGCCTGTCTTCATCGCAACATCCAGCGACGACGAGATACTTGCAAGAGGCGTGCGCAACTCATGACTGGCGTCCTGCGTAAACTGCTCCAGACGAGCCTGCGACTCATGGACAGGTTTCAGCGTATTTCGCGAGAACCGCAGTCCAAGAATATACGAAAGCAGTCCCATAAGCACGGTGACTACAAGAAGTTCAAGGATCTTCCACCCGAACTCATGCGGTCCCTGCCGCGTATGTCCGGCAAATTGCAGGAACCCGACGACACGGCCGTTGTTATAAATGGGGCGGGTCACCACAGAATAGGAATCGCCTCCCATCTTGGGCGGTGCAAAGGGGTCGACGTGACCGGAGGCAGGCCGCATAAAGAGTTCACCCTGATAGAAGACGGTCCCGTCCGGCGCAAGGACCCGGAGGAACGGGCGCACAGCCGGATCCAGCATCGTCCCGGCATGCGCCGGGTCTGCGGCGATCACGCTGTTTGCCAGAATCCGGCTCACCTGCTGATTCAGTCCACGCATCCCGCGGTAATACAGCAGGACCATGTCGCTTGTGGTAAGGATGAACCCGCTGGCCAGGATAAGAACACAGACGAGACGTGTGAATTTGAGGGCAAGCTTCTGCTCAAGACTGAGTTTTTCCTCGAACTTTTCCAGCAATGGATGTTTCATGCCGCCCCTTCGACCATATATCCCTTGCCGGGGACCGTCCTGATGATTTCCTTGCCAAGTTTACGCCGGAGATAGGCGACATGAACATCTACCGTCTGTGAGAACATGAGTTCGTCGTATTCTCCCCAGACCAGTTCAATGATCTCCAGCCGTGATTTTGCAATGCCGCGGTTAAGGGCAAGAAACTCAAGGAGGGCGTATTCCCGCGGAGCAAGAGATACCAGTCTGTCCTGCTTCCGCACTTCATGGGTATTGGTATCGACCGTCACATCGCCAAGAACAATCAGAGGACTGCGGGTTTCACCCCCGCGCCGCAGCAGCGCGCGCATGCGGGCAAGCAACTCTTCGAGATCAAAGGGCTTGGTCAGATAATCATCCGCACCGCTGTCCAGACCGGCAACCGTATTCTTGTGGCCGATGCGCGCCGTCAGCATGAGAACAGGCATGGAACGACCGGCGCTGCGCAGTTCCCGGCAGACAGACAATCCGTCCCTGCAAGGGAGGTTAAGGTCCAGGATGATCATGGCATACTCGTTCGCCAGAGCCATGCGCAGGCCTTCATCGCCGTCAAAGGCAAGATCAACGGTATAGGACTCCGTTTCCAGATATCGCTTAACGTTCTCCGCAAAATCCTGTTGATCCTCAACGAGAAGAATGTGCACGTCGTTCTCCTTTCTCTCTTCGCCATTGTAGCAGAAAGAATTAAGAGAAGATTAAGAGTCGCCGGGATTGTGAATAGCAGGAAGCAGTTATCCCCGCGGAAGAACGCGGCCGGGCCACTCCTGGCGGCTTGGCCCGGCAGGAAAACACTGTAGACTGAATAGGACGCTTTCTGGAGGAAAAGACCATGCATGACGGATTCCTGTTCTTTTCCATTGTGATCCCCGCTCACAATGAAACAAAATATATCGGCACGACGATAGCATCGCTCACGCAGCTGGATTATCCCCGCGAGCGGATGGAAGTTATCGTTGTCGAGAACGGCTCCACCGACGGCACACTGGAAACGGTCACCGCCTGTGCACCCGCCTGGTTCAAGGTCACCAGCACCGGAAAAGCCAGCGTCTCCGGCGCACGCAATGCGGGGATCAGACTGCTCTCCGAGGCCAGCGACTGGGTCATCTTCCTGGACGCCGATACCTACTTCTCGCCGCCGTTCCTCCGGGAACTCAACGCCTTCCTTCTGCGCAACAGGACCAGGAACCTCGGGACAGGAATGGTCTCGCTCCTGCCTTCTCCGGATTCGCGATGCGCGCGGGGATGGTACCACTTCTACAATTTCGCGCAGCATGTCACGGGGACGACCCGGTCGCTTCAGATCATCCGCCGGGATCTCCTGCGTATCATCCAGTATGATGAGCAACTGAACTTCGGGGAAGACACCAGGATGATCCGGCGATGTGACCGCCTTTCGCGTCACTTCTACCTCGGCACCAGCAACGTCTTCTCATCCATCCGGAGGTTCCAGAAAAACGGCTGGGTACGACAGCTCTTCAGCTGGATCTACCTCTTCATCCTGCCGTACGAACGACAGAAACACGCCCAGTACAAAGCCATCCGCTAGCCTATCGTATCGCGTCAGCCGGACAGGACATACCCTTGCATATCACCCCGATTGACCGGGTCTCCGGCAGGAGTATACTGTTGTCAATAGTTCGTGTATTCGTACGGTTTCCTGCACGTTGCAGGAATGCTGGCACTTGGCAGACTCGAAGAACGTTCTGGAGCCGTAATGCAGACAACGTGGCCTTGTGCAATGCCTGGCAGAGCGGAAAACGACCGGAGATGCCTATCCTGTATTTTCCATCGCAGGCATCGGCGCGTCAGCAGCAGTATGCAAAAACTGCTTCATCAGGAGTGACATGACAGATCGCCCAGGGAAAGACACTGCAGCCCGGACAAACGCAAAGAAAACTCATAAGGAAAGCGAGGAGCGCTATGCGCTGGTCCTTGCCGCCGTGAACGACGGACTCTGGGACTGGGACGTCCGGAGCGGTAACGCCTATTTCAGCCCCCTGTATTACAATATTCTCAATAAAGTCTTTTACATTTATACTACGATTAAC
>CAZEWU010000213.1:0-3037 GCA_964516155.1 uncultured Caldisericota bacterium | reverse complement strand
GAACATGCATGACGTTGTCGCCGTCCTTGCCGGAGGCTTTGCCGGGGCCGGCGCACGCTACATGGTGACAACCTTTATACACAACCACCGGCACCGGTCTCCCGTCCTCGGGACTCTCGCCGTCAATCTTGCAGGCTGTTTTCTCCTTGGATACCTGACCACAAGCTGTGCGCACCATCCAACAGCATTTCTCCTCCTCGGAACCGGGTTCACCGGGGCCTTCACCACGTTCTCGACGTTCGCCGGTGATGTCATAACACTTATCCGTCGCAGCCGTGCAGACGCTGCCGCATATCTTGTCGTGAGTCTTGTGGGAGGACTGCTCCTGGCATGGGCCGGCATGACGCTCCCGCATCTCTAATCCAAGCCGTCATACAGCAGCCCTGACAAAGAGATCACAATAGTAAAACTATTGCAGCGATAGGTTTCGCTGGTCATCAGGCATTATGACGCGAAGCCTTCATTCGACCCCGGATATACAAAACGTCCTCTTCTCCATGGTCTGGAGAAGAGGACGGAAATCCCTGGATCAAGAAAAAATGATATCCTAGAAGTTGAACACGACCGTCACGGAAGCGTTGACCCCGATAGAACCGCCTTCAACGGGGGAAGCGTCTGAATTGGCAGTGCCGGACGCGACCTTCAGGTTGTACACGGGCGAGATATCCGTGTCAGTCACCTGCACGGAAGCAACAGTACCGACGGTCTTGCCATAGACGCTGAGAGCGACACCGGCTTTGTCCTGGGCATCCTTCATGGCAGCTTTGATGGCTTTGTTCTTGAGCTCGGCACGCTTGGCAGCATCCAGCCCGAACTGGATCCCGGTGATCTGGTTGGCACCGGCATCGCTGACAAGAGCGATCATCTTGCCACCGGCGGTAACATCATGACTGGTCGCCGTCACCATCTCATTCATCTCATAACCGGTCTGTTTCTGCTCACCAGAGTCTTTATCATACTTGTAGGTCGGGGAAAGGCTGTAGGAAACAGTTGTGATATCCTCACTCTTGATACCGAACCCCTTGAGAGCCGCGATGACCTTGGTCATGACTGCATCGCATTTGGACTGCGCCGTTGCGGCGTTCACGTCATCGATGACACAGCCGGCGGTAACCGAGACTTCATTGGGCGTGGCAGAGACTGTGCCGCTGCCGTTCACCGTGATCTGCGGCCGGCTTGTTGTCGTTCCGTCCCCGGCAGATACCCGCGGTGCCGCGAGAACCGGACCGAACACGACAGCGAGTGCCATCATGATAACGACGGCTACTGAAACTGCAGTAAACGTATGTTTTTGCATAGGTACGCTCCTTTGTAGTATATCATTGTGCTCAAGCACCTGGTAAAGCAGGTATCTTCGATCGCCTGTTCAATGCTTTGACGGACCGTTTCTCAAAAAGTTCCGACGGTGGAGCGACCGTACCCGGAAAGCAGTCCCGGACGCCGGGACTACAGAAGGATCGTCTGAAGACTCAGTCCGTCGGCATCCCTGCGGACATCCAGCATCGTCCCGATAGAGACTTCGTTCCAGGCGAGGGCGAGAGGCTCCGTGGAAACCTCGAAAAGTGCAGAAGAATTGTGATAGAAAAGCGTGTGACCCAGGTCCGAACAGCGCACGGCGATCAGTTCGTCATCGGTGGCCAGCAACGCATTAAGCGAGTCGGCATGCGCCTGCTCCCGGATCGTCCGCACTACGGAACGGACCGCTTCAATGGGAGAACAGCCCTGAACCATCGCCGTCTCAAGAAGATGCGCATAGACTTGAGAATCCGTCCCATCGCCCCACGCCTCCGGCAGGTCCCGCACGGTCCCATTGTGAACAAACGACCAGACATGATCACCCCGCTGGAAAACGAATGGGTGAGCATCCTCCCAGGGGATTGCGGCAGAATCCACCGTATGGGCATGAGAACTTGCCTGACGGGCGTGAAAGAGAGCGGTCAGCGCTGCGCTGGGGCCCGTATACTCGTCTTCAAATGCAGCTTTTGCGCTCTTCTGGAAGGAGCATCCATCGTCCGTGTAAACACAAAATCCCCAGCCGTCACGATGCGGTGCATGTACCCCATGCTCGGCCTGATACCGCAGCGCCTGGACATAGGATGCGGTCCCGACCAACCCCGAAGCGATGAACCCTACCATTCTGCACATATCCTGTTACCTCCTGCCGGCATGAGCTTATGACCTGAGGAAGAGCGCAACGATGAATGTCAGGATCATCGCCGACGCTATCACAAGAAAAAGAACAACTTCGCGCCTGTCGGGGGACGGCATCGTCCGGGCGGAAGCAGGACGGAACACCTGCCATGAGGTCCCGCGGCTGGTCGTACAGTTAAAATCGTCGCGACGCACATGCTGCGGCCGGCAGCGTCGCCAGCCTGCACGGAGGGGACCACACACATGCGTGTTCCACCAGAACAACGTCCGCGTCCGGCAGGTGTGCCGGGACAGACTCCGTCGTGGTGGCCCGGATCCGAATCGTTCGACGAGAACGCGTCCGCATACCGGGCAGGTCTCTGCACCCCAGGGGATAACCGCATGACAGAACGGGCAGGGTCGATACCCCGAGGGAATATCCGTCCCTGTTCCGTTCGCTTTCCGGAAATCAGATTCCCCTGTGTACCAGCAGTCCTGTTGTCTCATGTCCGAACCTCATTTTACAATAAAGTATAGGACGATTCTGACAACAGAGGCCTCTCATCATAAGGAAACCCCGCGTCCTTGCCGACGCGGGGTCCTGGAGCTATGCGATGTCTTTTCTCGTGGTGCTGTGCGTCAGGTCGTGCCTACTTCCACCAGTACCAGTACTGGGTGTTCCAGTTGGAGTAAACGGTGGAGGAGAAGAAGTGATCATATCCCTTGAGGCCCTTGCGGACTTCGTCAGGATAAACACGCTGCTCAAGGTACAGGCAGGGAAGATCTTCTGCAAAATCATCCTGAATGTGAGAATAGGCTGTCTTTAGCTCAGCTGTAGTCGTTGCTTTCTCGGCAACCTCAAGCCACTTGTCCATGTCGGCGCTGTCGTAACGGTAGTTGTTCTGAC
>CAZEWU010000212.1:0-3044 GCA_964516155.1 uncultured Caldisericota bacterium | reverse complement strand
ATATCCGACAACGAAGACCGCTGGTGCGGCCAGGACGAGTTCGATCCAGTGCAGTAGATGCATCTGACTCATGGAGAAGTTTCCAAACCACATGACCAGCATCAGAATGATCCCCGGCAGGACAAACGCCCATACGGTGATCATGCGCTGCCGCGCAACGGCGGCATTTCGTTCGGCTGTATCTGTTGTATTGGTCAGCATCAGCTGATAGCCGGTCTTCGCTACTGCCGCCGCTGCGCTCTCCAGCGAAAGAACCGACGGGTCATAGGTGAATGTGGCTTTCTCTGTGTTGATATTGACGGCGGCCCCGGTGACACCCGGTGTTGCCGCAAGAGTTTTCTCGACAGTCATGGCGCAGGAGGCGCAGGTCATGCCGCGGACATCAAGCGTCACCTTTTTCACGGCCATATTATTTCTCCCGTACCAGATGATCGATCACCGTTTCCAGTTCCCTGAGCTTCTGTTCAAAGTCCGGACTTCCCGCGGATTCTTTCACGCACATTTCCATATGCGTCCGCAGGATCTCGGCGTCAGCCTTGCGAAGCAAGGCGATAACCGCCTGGAGCTGGTTACTGATGTCAATACAGTATCGGTCTTCCTGGATCATCTGTTCAATACCTCCCAGGTGCCCGCGGGCGGTACGCAGAAGGGGCAGGACGGCTGCATGCTTCGACGTCGCCTCCGGTGGGGAGGGTGTCGCCTGCTGTTGTAACGATGCTTGTTCGTGTTTCATACCGGTTCTCCTCTTCTACCCCCCCCAAGGGGGGGTAGAGAAAGCGTCTGATGCTGTTACTCTTTTTGTAAACAATTGTTCTTCACAAAATGCTCACCCCCGGGGAGGGCTATGCCAGTTCATCCAGAAGTGCTTCATACCGGGTCGTGTCTTCGGACCAGCGCTCTGCAAGAGGCGGTTTTCCGGCGAGGACCGGATGGAGGTCACCGTAGGCAGGCCTTTTGTGTGTATACAGGATACCGATGGGAATATGATCCCCTGTCTCCAGCGCTGTAGCAAGAGCCGTCTGCCGGTCTGTCGGGTCGTAGGTTGCCGGCAGCTTCTGGATATGTTCGCGGTACCATGCGAAAGTGTTGACCTTGTTGAAGCTTACACATTGCTGCAGGACATCGACAAGGGCAAACCCGGGATGGCGGATCGCTGCCTGCAGGGTGGCGACCAGATGTTCCGGTTCACCGACGAATGCACGTGCCACAAAAGAGCAGTCCATTGCCACGGCTACCGCCATCGGATTGAACGGTTCTGCCATGACGCCCAGCGTCTGTGCTGTCGTCTTCGTTCCTTCCTGCGTGGTGGGAGACGCCTGTCCCTTGGTCAGTCCGTAGATCTGGTTGTCGTGCACGATCACGGTGATATCGATATTGCGGCGTATGGCGGCAAGCAGGTGATTACCGCCTTCACCATACATACAGCCGTCTCCGGATTCAGCTACGACCGTAAGATCGCCATTGGCGATCTTGGCGGCCTGGGCGGCAGGCAGGGCGCGACCGTGCAGACCGTTGAAAACATTTACGCCCTTGAGGTAATGCGGCAGCTTGGCGCCCTGCCCGATGCCGGAGACAAACAGGAAATGATTCCGTGGAATATCGCTGGACTCCAGGAGTCTGTTGATTGCATCCAGCAGTGCAAAATTACCACAACCCGGACACCATGCTATATCCATGCCGTTTTTCCACATGTCAGATCACCTCCAGCTGATGCAGCTTCGTGCGGATGAACGCGGCTGTCAACGGCCTTCCATCATACCGCAGCACGGACTCCGGTATCTGCCGGCCGGTCTCCTGCGCAATGAGGTGCGCGAACTGTGCCGTTGCGCTGCCCTCCACGGCGATGATCCGCTGAGCGCGGTCCATCTCTGCAAGGAGCAGTTTTGTCCGCAGCGGCCAGATCTCGTTGAAGTGAATGAGCCGCAGATCATCAGGAGATTCCTGAACCAGTTCTTCAAGGGCTCCGTAGCTGGAACCCCAGCCGACCAGCAAATTCGGGCCGTTTCCCAGGACGAGGGGTTCGTCAAGTTCGCGGCACAGGTCCTCCTGTCTTCCCAGCCGTTTGTCAACCATGCGTTCCCTTATATCCAGATCTTCCGTGAGATGCCCGGCTTCGTCGTGTTCATCGCTGTCCACGATCACCGGCTGTTCCGTGAGAAGCGGCGCAAGACGGGGCGAGATGCCCGAGGGGGTGAGCGCATAGCGCTGGTACGGTTCCTGATAGGAACCGGGAGCGGCGAGATGACGGTCAGGATGAACGCCATGCAGATCCCAGCGTGGTACGGTCATGCTTGTGTCGGCCAGCTGCTGGTCGGACAGGATGACAGCCGGGATCTGGTATTTTGAGGAAAGATCATAGGCTTTAAGCGTGATCAGAAAAGCGTCTTCAGGTGTGCGCGGTGCAGTGAGATACCGGACGAACTCACCGTGTCCCGCGGAAAGGACGAATGACAGATCGGCCTGTTCCGTGCGTGTCGGGAGTCCTGTCGCCGGTGCAGGCCTCTGGGCGTTGACGATAACAAGGGGCGTTTCCGTCATCCCCGCGAGAGAGAGCGCTTCGACCATCAGGGCGAAGCCGCCGCCGGAGGTCGAGACCATCTCCCGGATACCGGCGTAACTGGCTCCGATCGCCATATTGGCAGCCGAGATCTCATCTTCCGTCTGCTCCACGACGATGTCATATTGCGCAGCGTGTGCCGCCAGATAATTCATGATGCCGGATCCCGGCGACATGGGGTATCCTGCATAGAAACGGACGCCGGCAACGATAGCGCCGGCGCCGATCGCCTGACTGCCGTTGACCAGAAGCTGATGGGCGGGAGAGCGTCTGGCAAGTGCCCAGACAGCCGGGACATCCTGCGCGTATCCATCTTCGATGACCGGCAGGTTCTTTTCCAGGATACGTGTCGGCAGTGCGAGTCGTGCTGCTGCCAGAGCTTCGGCAAGGGGGATGCCGAGTATCCGGCAGGTGGCTCCGAACAGAAAAACGTTGGCGGCGCGGGCATCCTGTGGTACAGCTTCAAGCAGGATGGCGATTTCGTGGA
>CAZEWU010000211.1:0-3049 GCA_964516155.1 uncultured Caldisericota bacterium | reverse complement strand
TTCTCCCTCGTCCTGAAGCATCACCATTAACGAGAGGTAATCTTCCTTTTCAGGCCACAGGACACTGCTTCCATCCAGAAGATCCTTTTCATTGTCCTTGTAAAACTCCAAGGCCGCCGAAGGACCCGTTTTGTCTCCATATAATTCATCACCGTTATAAAACGTCTTCCACTTGGCCCAAAGGTCTTCCCTTTTGGCGAATGAAGTGACTGCCTTATAAGTTTTGCTTTCCCATCCGGGCTTGTTCTCCTTCGTGTAGCGGGCCAACAAACACCCGTAGCTTTGGATGGTTCCGACAAATACGACGTTTGTATCTTTTGCCCCGGACTTTAAGACCGCTCGCTCGAACCATTCATTCAACTTGTCCATGGATTCAGAGCTCTGCGTGTTTTGATCGTTCTCAATATCATCGAGAATGATCAAGGACGGACGATGCTCCTGATTCCTGCGGCCGCGGATCTTTTGCCCTGCCCCCAAGGCCGTTATCTTGATGCCATTCTTTGTGACGATTTCATCCCGGGTCCACAACGGCAACTTCTTGTCCTCATCCGTAAGGCACACGTCTGAGAAATCACGCCTCAGAATCTCGTTATCCTCGAGCTCGTCCTTGACGTGCTTCAAAAGACCTTCGGCCTGATCGTTTGTGTCTGAAAGGATCAGGATAAACTTTTCCCTCTCATAACAAACACTCCATAAAACATAGATCAAACTGACGAAGGTACTCTTCGCGTTACCTCGCGGAGCTGCAACTGCAAGCTTCTTGCCGCGCTCCTTTGACATCTGCTCAAGTAACCCGCACAGCTCCCTGTGGAATTCACATGGATTTGTACCGATGTACTTCGGGAAATACGTTCTGGCAAAAACCATGATGTCGTCTTTGCACAGATCTCTGAAAGTAATATTATTCATTTTCGGACCCCATTTCCTTATTGGCCTCAGCGTTTACCTGATCGACCAGATCGTTGATTTGTTTTCTAAGTTCGATTTCCTCAACCTTTTGTTTCAACACGTCTAGTTTCTCCTTGAGAGCGGGGTTATCCCTGCCTTCTTCATTGATAATCTTCTCAACCCGCGCGATCTCTTCTTTCAACTGTGCAGGAGTTCTGTCTTCCTGCTGGTAATGACGAACTTCGCCCTCAATCCTCGTCGGCTGATTAGGCAAGTAACCAGCGCTCTGAAGAAGCTGGCTGGCTTCCTGCAAGACCTTCCAGGCGTAATACTCGGCCTGCGCTTTCTCCTGAATCGATCCGTCCTTTGAATGCGACAAGCGCGTCAGGTGGTCCCCCTTCGAGTTGGCTTTCTCGATCAGTTCGCCGATCAGGCGCAATGCGTATTCAGGCGACGGCTTCTTTGAATTCCTTTTACAGATCGCCTCCCAATCCCGCTTGATCGTCTTTTCATTACGTTCAAGAAGCTGGGCGATTACCGGATACGATTGACCTTCCATCCGCAAGACCTCAACACAATCCTGTCTCTGATCAGAAGACAGGTTCTTGGGATCGAGCGTTCCATCCTTGATCTGCTTGAGGACCCGGTAAACCGGGATCTCCTCCTGATTCTTGTCTGGCATGTTTTCCATATGACTGTTCCTTTCTTATAGACCGTACTTTTTAAGCACGTCTGGTTTTACCTTTTCTTTGCCCGCCACTTGCACGTAGCGACTGACAATCGCATCGCAATAATGCGGCTCGATCTCGAGTCCATAACAGCGCCGATGCAACGCCTCAGATGCGATGAGAGTTGTCCCGGACCCCAAAAACAGATCCAGAACAATATCCCCACGCATTGAACTGTTTTTAATCCCCCTGTGCGCCAGAACGACTGGCTTCTGCGTCGGATGCTGATAATTCACAGTGGAATCCCGCCTGATCTGCCACAGCGTTGATTCTTTCCGGTCGCCATACCACGTATGTGACCCGTTGTTTTCCTTCCAGCCATAAAGGCAGAATTCAGTCTGCTGGTGATAGTCGCTATGGCCGAGGGTGAAGCTTTCCTTGGCCCAGGTGATCACACATGAAACATGAATTCCTTCTTTAAGCAGGATGTTAAACATCGGCCCAAACTGCCGGCTGCCATTCCATATATAAAGCGCAGCCCCGGGAGCCAATACCTGACCGGCATTCCTGATAACATCAGCAAGCCATGCCTCGTACTGGTCCTGAGGCATATTGTCATTGGCGATCTTGTTCCACTGATCCTGCGGATTTTCAATAACAGTCCGGCTGTTGCCGCTGTAATTGACGTTATACGGAGGGTCGGTAAAAAGCAGCGCCGCCTTGTTACCTCCCAGAAGCCGCTCAAGGTCTTCAGGCTTCTGCGCATCTCCGCATAACAACCGATGCTCACCGAGCTCAATCAGGTCGCCGGGCTTCGTTATGGCGTTGGCATTAGGGTCCACTTCAACAGGAACCTCAACCGGCTGCTCGAAACGATCCAGAATCTTGCTAATTTCATCTGAATCAAATCCGGTAAGACCAATGTCAAAGCCATCAATCGTGCCCAGTTCCTCTAATAATTGGGCCAGCTTGGCGTTATCCCAATCTCCCTGAATGCGGTTCAAGGCCAGATTCAAGGCCTTTTCCTTCTCAAGGTCGATGTCGACGACACTGACCTCGACCTCCTTGAGTCCCTGTTCAATGAGGATCTTGAGCCTCTGGTGGCCGCCCACCAGATTCCCTGTCTGCTGATTCCAGACAAGCGGCTCCACGTAGCCGAAAACACTGATACTGTTCTTGAGCTTCTCGTAATCCGCGTCCCCTGGCTTAAGATCCTGCCGGGGGTTATAGGCTGCTGGGTTGATCTGTGCTATTGAAACTGTTTGAATGTTCATGCGTTCTTTCCTTTCTTTGAAGTTGTTGGCAGGGCCTGTTTTATGCAAACCCTGCCAATATTGGGCCTTATTTCTTCTCCTCTTTTTCGATGACATTCACTGTGATTCGGACTATGTCGCGACCTGTAACACATAGGCACCTTAAATAATCTCCGACATGCCAAACCATCTTGTGAATTCTTCCATCTTCATAAATCCATTGCTTTTGTACACCCTTGT
>CAZEWU010000210.1:0-3057 GCA_964516155.1 uncultured Caldisericota bacterium | reverse complement strand
GAGCGCATCCCTCGCACGGATGAGGTCAGGGGTTCGAACCCCCTCGGCTCCACCAGAGCCTCTTGCCTAGCTCTGACATTCATTTAAGGACGCATTCGTTCCGGCAGGTTCATCTGAACGCTTCACCGTGCTTCAGCACGAACATCATTGGCGGTTGAAGACTTTGATGGAGTGGCAGAAGATGCTGATAGTATCAAGAGAAGCAATCTGAGCAGAGGAAACTGACATGAAGGGCAGGGTTATGCTTTTTTGCACCGTTTCAGTTCTCGTTCTCGCAGGTGCTTTTGCCATCAGGGGCCTTGCGTTTTCAAGGAGAATCACTGTAACGCCCGTCATTGTCTCGTCGGAAAACGGCCTGTTCAAGATCAATGAAAATGGGAAATCGGTAAAACTTATAGATACCAGAAAAGACTTCTCTTCCCTATGGTCTCCTGGCTTCTACAAGGATGACTTTGTCTATACAGACTATGGGTCCCCGGTTCCTTCAATCAGATGCCTGGATACGACAACGCATCAATCAAGAATCCTTACAGAAGGGATTGCAGCCCCATTTGGCGACCCAATTCTGGTCAATAACAGGGTGATCTTCGTCAGCTCAAAACCTTACTGTATCTGGAGCGTTGATTTGGATGACTACAGCAAAGTCAACCTTGCCAGAGGTTTAGAAAGTCCCAAGCTCGCAAGTCAAATTGCCTCGACAGAAAGCGACTATGTGGTCACGAAGGATACAAAGTGGATCATCTTCATAGCCTATGATCCCACACGGAAGAAGGACTGTTATTTTTCATCGACGCTTGACGGAGGTCAATTGGTCAATTTGACTGGTAACGTTTCTCTTCCCTTGACTGCATTTAACTCTGCGGCGGGGCCTTGTTCTCCAGAGTTTACTGCTTTGTCCAATGATAGCGCCAACGTACTCTTCTCATTCGACAGCGGAGAAGGGCTAACTTACGCTGTTGCAATAGATGGAAGTTTCAGAGCGACTCTTCCCTGGGGATCTTTTGCTGCATTTGCCGACAATGATACTAAGATCATCCTGCTACGAGAAGATTCTACGACCCAGACCGGCGGCCGTTCGATCTGGGCGGTTTCTATCGATGGGAAAACACAGACGAATCTCACAAGAGACCTCAATGGCGATTGCTATGAAGTGAAACTCAGTCCTTCACGGAACGAGATATTCTTTACTTCTGCACCTGGTCATTCTCAGAGGTATTCTCTCTGGAGTATGAATTCCGACGGAAGTAAGAAAACAAACCTGACAGACAGAGCGCGCGTAAACCTATTTTCCAACCCTCAATCAAGTTCCTTCATTCCCGAAGGCAACAAAGTCCTCGCCGAAGTATGCAACTCTGATTCAGGGCTGTACTCATTGCTAATTTTTGACCTGGAGAATGGCGCGGCAACAAAACTGACAGAAGACGGGGAGAATACATACACGTCTCTCCACGCCTCCAGAAATGGCAAACATGTCCTGGTAACAGGTACTAAGAATTCCTGGCTTGTGAATATCGATGACAGCAGCGTCAAATCCCTGAACAGCAGCTTTGGAGGATACTCATACAACGTCCAGAGTGACTATCTTGCCTATAAAGACAAGGATAACGCTTTATATTGCCTAGATTTGTCCAGCGGGAAGAAACTCAAGATAAAGGATGATTTTTCAGCTGCAGTACAAGGAATCATCGCGGTTGATTCGAAGGGCAAAGACATTCTGATATCTTCACTGACGACTAACGGTACCGAACAATATCTCTTGCTAAACATGCAGAACCACAAGTTCACGAACCTCAGCACAATCGTACCGGGCACCCTCGATTTCGCCGCATTCTTTCAATAGATGGGCATTGCTGCAACCCACCCCAAGATTATCAGATTAGACGCTGTTCCTTGTAGCCTCTATACTCGAACCATTCCAGCATGTTCGCCGAGTACTTTTGAGAACGGCCATATGTATATTCCTCGCCGCCACAACCGTGCAGAATGATTTGCTCCGCCGAAATCGACTTCACAGACCAATAGATTCCGTTTCTGGCAAAAGTGCATGCGCCAGGGTTAAAAAGCGTGTCGTTGATGGCTATCTTTTCTTTTGCCGCCTCCCGGTTGTCATCGGCCATGAACGAGGTCGATTCGTCTGGATTTTTCATCAACCGGATGTTCTGAGAAACCACTCTCCTTTCAACAAATCCTTCGCTTTCACCGTGACCTCTCTGGTCACTGTATCAAAAACAGCAATCGCTCTGGTATCAAAAACGACCCTATTATTGTCCATAGCATTCAAGACCTTCAGACTTGCCGAAATAGTACTGCCGACTCTCTCAAACAGCAGAGAGAACTTGCTGGTTCTTATCAGTTCACAATCCTTGTTTGCCCATACGCCGTAAATGTCGTCAAGCATGTTCAGACGCTCCTTGTGCAGAGAACAATATGGTCCCGTCTCTGCTTACGCAGTATCAGCAATCTTGACCTATACTTTTATGGCAGGTTATGATTCTGTCAAGAGACCAACGTACCCATCGCCCGAGTCTCGTCTTCTGAACAGATACAGACAGCGATAGCGGTATATGAAGCTCTCTCGGCGTGACCAGCAGCATTGCGCATATGCGGCCCCCTGAGCAGCAAGCGAGAGTCTGCCCGGTAAAAGCCGGTTCCAGTTTTGGAAAAACAGTGTACATAAGGAATCTGTGATAACTGAGCTCGAAGTGCTTTAATAATCAAGAGTATCCAGAATATGATAGGAGGTTCCAGAAATGAGACCGAAAGAAGTCCTGCAGAAATTTGTTGATGCGTTCAACCAAGCCGATGCTGAAACCCTGTCATTGCTTTATGCGGAAGGCGCAATCAACCATCAGGTTGCAAACGAACCGGTGCGGGGACGTGATAATATCAAGAAATCCTTTGAAAACGAATTCGCACAAGCCCCAATGGTCTGTATCGTGGAAAATATGTTTGAAGATGGCCAGCGGGCGATCATGGAATGGCGCGATCCGCTGGGGCTCCGAGGCTGCGGCTTCTTTCAGATCGTGAACGACAAAATTGTTCTTCAGCGTGGATACT
>CAZEWU010000209.1:0-3067 GCA_964516155.1 uncultured Caldisericota bacterium | reverse complement strand
ATCAGTCTCATCATCAACGTAGCCGACCCCATGGACTCATGGATCGACCGCGTCAAAGGGTACGACCCCAATTACCTTGGCGGCTATCCCTCCTGCATCCGCATCCTGGCAGACATGCAGCAGGAGGGGAAGCTGCATCTGACACCAAAAAAGATCATCATGGGCGGAGAACCGGTCAGCCGTGACATGTGCCGTTCCTTCCGGGAGACCTTTGGCGCAGACATCATCAATTATTACGGCTGTACCGAATCCATCCTGATCGGCATCGGCGCCAGCTGGTATGAGGGGATGTACCTTGCCGACGATATGAACTACACTGAGGTCGATAGCAGCGGAAGACTCATCATAACGCCGCTATACAACGACATCTTTCCGCTTATCCGCTATCAGCTCAATGATGTCGTCGAGGGATTCAGCAGAACGCCATGTGGCCCGCTTCCCTATACTCATATCGACCGCATCCTTGGACGAGACGAAGAGCTGATGTGGTTCGTGAACAGCAGGGGAAAGCGCGATTTTCTTCACCCCCTCTGCATCGACGATCTGGACGTCCACGGCATCAGAGAATATCAGTTCGTCCGGCTGGACGAGCACAGCCTGCTTCTCCGGTGCGTCAAAGAGCGAGGCGCATCGGCCATGGTCGAAGAGGAGATCCGGCAGCAGTTTGAACGTCTTCTCCATCGGAAGAACCTGCAGAATCTCCGTTATACCATCCGTTTTGTCGACAGACTGGAAACAGACAGCCGCACAGGAAAAACCAAGCTCGTTATCAGTCAGCAGCCACCCCCTCGCTGACCGGCCCATCATGGCAGTTTCTCTTTCTTTCAGGAAAGTGGTCACAGGAAATACCGTCTACAATATGAAGAGCGCTTCGCAGTCGTGAACGGTATGGGATCTTCTCAACAGGCGCCGCTTCTTTGCCATCGCGTTTTTTCCCTGCCCGCTGAAGACTGATCAGGCGCTGTGCCCGGCTTGACAACAGGGCGTCCCCGTTCATGATAAACATGGATTTTTGCCGGCGGCGAACAGATGAGGATGGATGACAGCAATCAACAGCAAAAGGGTATTATGACACAACGACGTGCATTCGTTCTGAAGGTCGACCACCTGTTCACGCCTGAGGAATCGCATGGCATCCGATATATTATCGTTAGCAACGGCCGTATCGTCGACATCGTTTCGCAGAAGCCGCGGGGACGTATCATTGATCTCACAAAGGGGATCGTCTGCCCCGGATTCATCGATCTCGGAGCCTATGGGTTCGCGGATCATGACCTGTCGGAGGGAAAGGTCGAGGACCTGCGCGCCGTCGCTTCCCTCCTTCCTTCCTGCGGGATCACCAGCTTTCTGCCAAGCGTCAGTACGACCCCCGACGCACCGCTGCTCCGGCTGGTTCACGACGGCACGCCGCTGCTGGACACCATGGCCGGCGCACGACCTCTGGGTTTTCATGTCGAAGGGCCCTTCTATCAGCGGTCCCTCAGTGAGCCCAACGATCCATCGCTGATCCGCCTGCCGACTCCCGACGCTGTCCAGAAGCTGCTGGAAAGCGGAAGAATCGCCATGGTCACGATCGCGCCGGAGCTTCCCGGGGCGCTGGAAGCTATCGCAACCCTGTCCACCGCCGGGATCGTATGTTCTCTGGGGCACACTGAAGCTTCCTTCGACATCGCCGAGAAAGCGTATATGCTGGGAGCACGATCCATCACCCACCTGTTTAACGAGATGAGGCCCTTCCACCACCGCGACCCCGGTATTATCGGAGCAGCCTTTGTCCTCCCGTTCTATGTCCAGTTCATTGCCGACGGTGTGCATACCGACCCCGAAGTCATCCGCATGATGCATGCCATCGCAGGTCGTCTGGTCATCGCCAGTACCTCAATCGCCGCTACCGGGTCGCACCTGCAAAACGTACGGGTCGCAGGAAGACCGATTACGATCGACCGTACCGGCGCTCTCGATCATCATGGACACCTCGCAGGCTCGCTCACCCCTCTGAACCAGGCGGCTGCCAATCTTGTCAGCATGGGACAGTTTTCCTGGGAGGAAGCCATCCGCTGCGTCACAAGCATTCCCGCCGACACACTCCACCTTGCGGACCGCGGCCGCATCCGGCCGGGGGCCCGTGCCGACATAACCGTCATCGACAGATCGTTTCACATTCTTCTTACCATTGGCGAAGGCACCACCCTGTACCAAAGCCAGAAAGGACTCCAATGAAACCAGATCTTACGTACCAGGATTCCGATCTTCTGCTGGATTGCACCCAGCTGACCGGCCTCGCCGCGCGTTACGGGACACCTCTCTACATCTACTCTGCCGCTTCGTTGCGGTCACAGGCCATGCGCCTCATGCAGAGCCTGGGGACCATCGGGTCGCTTCATTACGCCGTCAAAGCCAACACCAATCCATCGCTGCTGAAGATGATCTTCAGCATGGGCTTCGGTGCGGACACGGTCAGCCTTGGAGAAATCCAGGCGGCACTCGACGCCGGCTGTCCCGCCCGGAACATCGTCTTTTCCGGTGTCGGCAAACGCCCGGACGAACTGGCTTTTGCCCTTGACCATGACATCTTCATCAACGCTGAAAGCGAAGAAGAAATCGCAGCCATCGCGCATCTCCGTAAAGGAGCGCATATCGGTATCCGCGTCAATCCCGGCGTTGATGCGCATACCCATCAGTACATCACCACCGGAACGGACGCGAACAAATTCGGCATTCCCGCCGACGCCGCTTCCCGGGCATTCCGCGCAGCGGCAGACGCCGGCCTTGTCCCCGACACCATCAGCTGTCACATCGGCAGTCAGATCAAGGAACTCGAGCCATACCGGAAGTCCATTGTACGCCTTCTGGAACTGCGCGATGCTCTCATGAGCGACGGCCTCCCGATCAGCAGCCTTGATCTCGGCGGAGGATTCGGCATCAGCTATGAGAATGGGGACGATTTTGCGGTCGAGGAACTGGAGACCCTGGTACGTCATGAAGTCCCGCAGGGCATGAAACTGGCCTTTGAGCCGGGACGGTACCTGATCGGGCATGCGGGACTCCTGCTGACCCGCGTCCTGTA
>CAZEWU010000208.1:0-3076 GCA_964516155.1 uncultured Caldisericota bacterium | reverse complement strand
CCATGGTCTACCTGCTGACCAGTCTGCCCAATGGTGGCATGTGGCACCCTGGGGACGGACACGTGCATACAGCGGGACTTGCCCAACCCGACAGCGCTTCCCAATATGCGGCAGGTCGAGAGGATCTGTATGGCTTCAGCGATGCGACAGATGGCGCAAATGTCCTCAGTCGCCGTGACCAGGCCAACTCCAAGGGGATGCAGTGGATTGTTATCACGGACCATGCGGGAGATGACAACCATTTCGCAGGACCGAACCCGATCCATTTACCACAAAATCAGGAACCACGTCTGGAAACAGACGAGTGGAGTATTTACCAAACTGCATGCTCCAGAGCGACCACAGAGAACACGCCTACCGTCACGACCTGCGCAGGAGAGGAACTGGCGACCAAGGAACTGCAAGGAACTGGTGGCACGGGCCACCTCCTCTGCTATGGAAAGAGTTCCTACGCCAGCAGTTTTGAGAGTTGTTCGGACTTGACATACCAAGCAACCGGCAATGGCGGGTTTGGAGTTGTCGCTCACCCCTATAGATCCATCTCTTGGAGTGACTGGTCAGCAACACCATGGAGCGGTCTCGAGGTCATAAGCAATCAGTCGAATCTTGACACGAGTGCCGTAAGCAGGTGGGATCAACAGCTTCTCAACAGACTCAATGATGAGATTGCCGGGAGCTATTGGTGTGTGGCTATGGCCAATAGCGATGTGCACACTCAGACGGCACCGATGTGGGGAGCCAACATGAACTACATCTACACTGGCAGCTACTCCACGCCTGGAACATCACCGGCGGTTGTGTGGAATGCCATCCGAAATGGTGCTCTTACAGCATCATCAGACGGGTCGTTTGCGGCTGCCACAGTCAACGGCCTCTACCCGGGGAGCCATACAACGGTACTCCGTAACAGCACTGTCTCCGTGTTTGTGACTGGCACAACAGCTTTCTCCGGCGATGAATACGCTCGCGTACGAGTACTGCGCAACGGAGTTGAGGTGAGTTCGCAGCAGTTTCACACGGCCGGTCTTAACTTCAACCGGACAGTATCGGTGCAGATACCGGCAAACTGCTATATCCGTGTGGAAGTGTACTATGGCACCAGGCCTGATGACAACCAAGAGCCAAACTGGTATGGGTATTGCGTGGTCAATCCAGTGTTTGTTGGTGCAAGCAACTAAGGATCCCATGATATCTTCGCGGATGCCCTACACAGAGACGAAGTCGTCAGAGTCCCCAACGCCTTCTCGGCGTTGGGGACTCTCAGAGTGGTCCATCGCACTCCTCTTTGCAGAACCTTTCATGGTAGGTTGGGGAGAGACCAGGTGGCAGAACTGGATCTTCGGCCCATCAGCACCGACCTGGCTGCCACTTACCGAGAGCAGCATTCTCAAGCAAGTCTCTCTTACGGTCATCGCTGGTGTTCTCATGCTTGCGGTCTTGCTGGGGCTGGCCTGCTTCCGCTACCGGAAGATGCGACGGTTCCTCAGGGTATATCTGGCAGCATCACTTATCCTGGCCGCACCGGGCAGCTGTATTCTTGCGCTGATGGCGGCACGGTACGGGGGAATCAGCGCGATGATTGCCAACCGACAGTTGGTGGGGCATCTGTCAGGTAACCTGCTTGTTGACGCTACTGCCTTCGTGGGCGCACCGGGGATCCTTCAACTTCTCTGTCCATGGATCTTCTATGACTATTCGCCGTTTGTTTTAGTTCTGGGACTTCCACTGATATACCTCAACAAGATTCTCACGGTGCCATTTATGCTAATCGCGCTGTGTTTCCCGTCTGGGATGATACTTCCAGTCTTCTTTCTGTTTGCGATCGTAATAGCAGGGTATGCCTTTCTTACCGATGAGATGAAGGGCTGGATACGTGACTGGCGCGACGACGTCTGGGATCGTGTCCGACACCGAACCTGAACAGCATTCCCTGGCTGACCTCACGCCTCAAGCTGCCTCCTCCAACATTATCAACCCGACCCGATCGTCTGCCCCCCGTGCAAAGAATGTTGTGTAATTGCAGAACGCCGACGGTGCCATGCGGTGTTCCAGCCCAGGAATTGCAGGACTCTCATTGCATCCAACAGTGGGAAATCTCATTAGAATCGACCAATTTCCCAATAAATCGTCCCATTGACGAATCTGGTCGAGATATTTTCCTGCCTCTCCATGAGAAGTCGTTCTCTTCAGCTGCCCCTTTTGTCCCAGGAAACACACTACTTCTTTCTCTTGACGTTATACTTTCATGGGAGGGTTCTGTCTCCGCTGTGATGCCGTATGGATGCGGCACGCTGACGGGCTTGCTTGTCAGTCTGGCAGTGCAGAGGCAGATGGTGAAGTGCGATAGAACGGAGGATGGGCATGGAAAACGAAGAGACGGACAGGACACGTGGAACAGAGTCTTCAATTGCGGCTCCATCGAGGGACCAATGTCCTTGCACGCGAGCGTTTGGGAGGGTCGCCGTCCTGACCACCATGGGGTTTCTCATCTTGGAAGGAACCGTCTGCTTGCTGTCAAGACAGTCCAATTCGTGGCACCAGTATCTGTGGTTCGCAGTGGCCGCTGCAGGGACGACAGTCCTCTTTGCACTCCTGCTTCGGTCGTTTGGAAGGCGCCAGCCGCCGGCTTCAGTTCTGCGAGTCCTGCTGGGCAGTACAATCGGCATTTATCTGGTCTTGGCGTTGGTCTATCTGGGATACCTGTTCTCTGTTGGAAGCAGTCCCGATATGCTCTACTACATCATTGTTCCGCTCCTGATCTTCGCCACGATGCTGGTAATCCAGATAGGCACCATGAGGAAGATCATTGGAGCCATGGAGGAACCAGATGTGCCAGACCGGGCAGTTGTTCTTCCTGAGGTATGGAAGGCAGCCGCTGCTACGTTATCCTTTGCACTCGTCATCGTTCTGGCGTTTGCATGGTCCTGGACATTGCCCCTTGGCCGCCCTGTAGCGCCGGTGGTGACTGGAGAGAACTACGGGATCCTGTACGGCATCATCGGGGTGATGTGGCATCTTCTGCTGCTGTCCGTCGTCCATGCAGTCTTCCTGTATCTCTCCAGTGTGCGTCCGCTTG
>CAZEWU010000207.1:0-3080 GCA_964516155.1 uncultured Caldisericota bacterium | reverse complement strand
CAGAGTCGTCCCCGGGCGCGGGGGCGGTGTTCAATGTCTTCCTGCCGCGTTGTCTTGACAAGCCCGCTGTCCCTGTCGCAGCGGTTCACCTTTCAGCCGGTATCCGCGGTGGAACGATCCTGGTCGTGGAAGACGAACCGATCGTATGCGCCGTTGCTCAGGCGCTGCTGACGCGTGATGGCTGCAATGTCCTGACGGCCGGCGACGGCGCAGTCGCGCTGGCTACATTCCAGAAGCATTCTGACACCATCGACCTCGTTTTCCTGGACATGACCATGCCTGGTATGACAACCGACGAGATCATATGTGGCATCCGCGTCATCAATGCACACGTGCCCATCCTGCTGACCTCGGGGTACACGTCCGGATCAGCGGTCAAACGCATGCTCGACGAAGGAGCCGTGCAGGGATTCCTTGCCAAACCCTACGAACCGGGACAGCTGGTAGAAAACGTCCGCAAGCTGATGCAGCACTGAACGCAGCCGGCGGAAGACAGCATCGCCCCTTGGAATCCGTACGGGCAGGGATAAGGCGCGCCGGTGCGATATTCGCCGCTCTGAGGTTTTACGTCCGACCCTGATACGCAGGACTCTGCCGGAGCGATCCCGCCAGGCCCTGTTAGCAGCCGACCCCGGTCTTCTGACCGGGGTCGACAATGATATCAGATGAACTCGAGTTCCTGCGGCGTCAGGCAGGATCGTCGGTGATTGCTGCACCGGTGAACTGACTGTTGTAGAGGTCAGCATAGAATCCGTGCCTGTCGAGCAGCTCCTGGTGAGTGCCCTGCTCCACGATGGCGCCGTGGTTCATGACCAGGATGTGGTGCGCGTCCCGGATGGTGGAGAGACGGTGAGCGATGACGAAGCTGGTCCTGCCTGCCATCAGTTGCGCCATGGCCTTCTGGATACGTACCTCCGTCCGGGTATCGACACTGCTGGTAGCCTCGTCGAGGATCAGGACGGACGGATTCGCCAGCACGACACGCGCGATGGTCAGCAACTGCTTCTGACCGGCCGAGATGTTGGAAGCCTCTTCATTGAGAACGGTATCGTATCCCTGTGGAAGGCTCCGGATGAAGTGATCAGCGTGCGCCGCTTTCGCGGCGGCGATGATCTCCTCGTCGGTCGCATTGTCGCGCCCGTAGGCGATATTCTCACGGATCGTACCGTTAAACAGCCATGTATCCTGCAGGACCATGCCGAACATGGTGCGCAGGCTGCCCCGCTGCATCTTCCGGGTCTCGATGCCGTCAAAGGTGATCGTACCGGCCTGGATATCGTAAAACCGCATGAGCAGATTGACAAGCGTTGTTTTACCCGCCCCTGTCGGGCCGACGATGGCGACGGTGTCGCCCTGTTTCACGTCAAGATTCATATCCGCGATCAGAGGTTCGGTCGGCCGATAGCTGAAGGCCACGTGGTCAAACCGGATAGCGCCTCTGGGCTGTGTAAGTACGATCGCATCCGCCGCATCGGGCTTCTCCTCGGGTTCATCGAGCACTGTGAACACACGCTCGGCGCACGCCACCGTCGACTGAATGACGTTAGCGATACTCGCCGTCTGGATAATAGGCATCGAGAAAGACCGGGAGTACTGAATGAACGCCGTGATATCGCCCAGGTTGAGCAGGTTCCTGGTAACATACACGCCGCCGAGGACGGCGATGAAGACATAGCCCAGGTTGCTGATGAAGTTCATCAGGGGCCACATGACGCCGGACATGAACTGTGCTTTCCACCCAGCTTCGTAGAGATCGTTGCTCACTCCTTTGAAGGTGGCGATCGACTCTTCTTCGTGGCCAAACGCCTTTACAACCGTATGACCCGTGTACATCTCCTCCGCATGACTGCTGAGGCGGCCGAGATTCACCTGCTGCGCAACGTAGAACTTCTGCGATTTCCGCGCAATGACAGCCGTTGTAAGGATATAGAGGGGCAGGGTCGCTATCGTGACAAGCGTCAGTTTCCCGCTGATCGTGAGCATCATGTAAATGTAGCCGAGGATCTGAAACACGGACACGATGACCTGCGTAAGGCCCTGCTGGAGAGTCGTGGAGATCGTATCCATATCGTTGGTCATGCGGCTCAGAATCTCGCCGTTGGAGTGCGAGTCGTAGTAGCTCAGAGGCAGCACCGCCAGCTTGTAATCGAGTTCCCTGCGCATCGCATACGTCGTCTTCTGCGCAACATCGGACATCAGGTACTGCATGGCAAAGGTGAGCAATGCACTTATGACGTAGATGAGGAGGAGGAAAAGCAACGTCTTTCCGATCGCATCCAGGGGGATGGCGCCGCCGTTCTCCCGGATGTCGGCGATACCCTTGTCAAGGTCGGTGGGCGAGACGTTCATCATCGTTTTTGCCTGGCCTGTGAGGGGAAGAGCCTTCGCGAGTTTGATGATGGTCTGGACCGTATCGGCTTTTTTGTTGTTATCGGTGATAGTATTGACGATCGGCAGCGCAACAAGTTGCTGCATCGCCGAAAACTGCGCCGGCGTCAGCTTGGCTGTTGTAAGGAATCTTTTCTGTACCGCAGTCTTCACGGTCTCAACGACCTTTTCCTGAGCGTCGGCAAGCGCCTTCTGTATCGCCGGCTGCTGCTTCGCCATTGCGGCGTCGACAGCCGCTCTTGCCTGGGTGACAGCCTGTTTCAGGGCAGCGTCCTGGACCTGCGTCAAAGCCTGTTCCAGGGCAGCGGCAAGAGCCTTCTGCATCGCCGGCTGCTGCTTCGCAAACATCGCGTCAACAACAGATCTTGCCTGCGCTACCGCCTGTTTCAGAGCGGCGGCGTCCACCTGCGCCTTTGCCTGCGCAGCCGCCTGCTGCTGTGCAGCAGCAAGAGCTGCAGCATATCCCGGGATATTCTCCAGCGGGACGCCCGGCGCTTTTGCCGCGAACTGCTGGTCGACCGCCTGTTTGGCCGCCGCCTCAGCGGCCGTCTGGGCCTGCTGCTCCGCCGCTATCAGTTCCGCCGGTGGATTCTTTGCTATCGTCTGAGCGGCCTGTGCCTCCGCCTGAGCGTACGCCTGCTGTTTCTGCGCCGCCACCTTCGTGTCAAACTGCTTCCTGACTTCGGCCTGTA
>CAZEWU010000206.1:285-3170 GCA_964516155.1 uncultured Caldisericota bacterium | reverse complement strand
CGTTTCTCGTTCTGGAGCAAGATCTCGGGGGCATTCTCGTCAATCATCTTTCCCAGACGGTTGTTACGATTGATGACCCGGCGATACAATTCATTAAGATCATCAGACGCAAAGCGGCCGCCTTCGAGCTGTACGAGCGGTCGCAGATCTGGCGGAATGACCGGGATACGGGTCATGATCATATCTGTGGGCTTGCGATTATTCGTAATAAGAGCTGTCACAACGTCCAGCTGCTTGACGGCCTTCGCACGGTCCTGACGAGATTTTCCCTTGATCCGCACAAGAAGATCATCCCGCATCTTGTACAAATCCAGATTCTGAAGAAGCTCCAGAAATGCTTCAGCACCTTTCTTGGCAACGAACTTCTCACCTTTAATCTTGCGGTCACGATATTCTTCGTCAGTAATGAGCTGCTTGCAGACCAGACCCTGGGCATTCCCGGGATCCAGGACAAGCCAACTGCTGAAGTAAACGACCTTCTCGACGTTCTTGCTAGGCATCTCGAGAAGGAGAGCGATATAATTAACGGTATTGCGGAAATACCAGATATGTGCAACCGGAGCATGCAGTTCGATGTGTCCCATACGTTCACGGCGCACACTGGAATCAGCTACTTCAACGTGGCACTTATCACAGACTTGTCCCTCAAAGCTCTTTCCCTTGAGCTTGCCACAACGGCACTGATAGCTCTTGGTCGGGCCGAAGATAATCTCGCAGAATAATCCATGAGGCTTTGGCTTACCACTTCTGTAATCAAGCGTTTCTGCCTCTGTTACCTCGCCATGGGACCAACTGCGTATTTCCTCCGGTGAAGCAAGGTGGAGGACCAGGGCTTCGATCTTGTTGTTTCTCAAACTTCCTCCCTTCGAGCTACTCTTCTTCCTCGGCGACCATTGAAGCCTTCGCATCCGCGATGATCTTCTCTGCGGTACGCTCTGGAACCTCTTCATAATGATCGGCCTTCATGGTATACGTACCAGTACCCTGTGTAATAGAGCCCAGGTCAATACCGTAGTTTAACATTTCAGCAAGAGGAACAAAGGCTTTAATGATCTGTTTGCCTTTGACATTCTCCATCCCAGAGATCTTTCCACGCTTGCTGGTCAGATCTCCCATAACGTCTCCCATATACTTCTCGTCTACGACCGCTTCAAGAGAGACAATGGGCTCCAGCAGAATCGGTGTAGATTGTTCGAATCCCTTTTTGAAAGCCAGGGACCCTGCTAACTTAAATGCCATTTCTGAAGAATCTACAGGGTGGTAGGATCCGTCAACAACAGCAACCTTGATATCAACAACAGGATAGCCGGCGAGCAGCCCTTTGCCCATGGTATCAACCATTCCCTTTTCAATAGCAGGAATGAATTGCTTAGGAATCGCACCGCCAAAGACCTTGTTTTCAAATAACCATCCGGCGCCCCGTGCATTCGGTTCCATTTCAATCCAGCAATCACCAAACTGGCCATGCCCACCTGTCTGCTTTTTATGCTTTCCCTCTACATGAGCTTTTCCTTTAATGGTCTCACGATAGGGAACTTTTGGCACTTCCAGATCGATGTTGACATTGAATTTCTTTTGAAGTCGTTCGACGATAACCTGCAAATGAGCTTCCCCTAATCCACTGAGAACAGTTTCATGGGTTTCTGGGTTCTTTTCAATGATAACGGCAGGTTCTTCTTCTTTGAGCCTGTTCAGGGTTGAACTCAATTTATCATCATCGGCTCTCGTCTTCGGTTTCAATGAACGCATGAGAAGCGGCTTTGAAAAAGTAATCGGGGCTAACGCAACGGGGGCATCTTTTGTTGCTAGCGTATCGTTCGTTGCAGTTTGTACCAGCTTCGAGATAACAATGATATCCCCTGCAACTCCCCCGTCCGTTGGTTCCTGCTTCTTTCCCATCATATGAAAAAGACCGCCGACCTTCTCCGAAACGTCTTTAGTCGCATTATAGACATTCAACCCGATGGCGCCGCTATATATCCGTACAAACGACAACTTTCCAACAAAGGGATCAGATGTCGTTTTAAAAACAAGTGCCGCCGTCTGAGCCGCCGGGTCGGCCCGGAGCTCAATCACATCGTCACTTCCCCTGCGAGTGGCCGTATAGACGGCGTCAGCAGGAGAAGGAGCATAGGACGACAGGAAATCCATGATATAATCGCAGCCGGTCCCATTCAGCGCAGAAACAGCTATCACCGGAAACACCTGACGACTGCGGAATGCCTTGGTAAACACTTTGACGAGTTCATCCTGGCTTGGCATCTCACCACTCAGATACTTCTCCATGACAATATCGTCTGACTCTGCTACAGCCTCTGTCAGAGCAACCCGTGCCGCCTCATAATCTGATTTGGCAGAATCAGGGATGTTCTCGGAAATCGTCGCCTCATCCTTGTCTTTTGCATATGTATAGACCTTTCCCGTCAGAACATTGACAAAAGATGCGTATGCCGGACCTGTTGTAACGGGAATGGTCAGCATGACTACCTTTCGCCCAAATGTTGCCTGCAGGTCGGTCACAACAGATCCATAATCAAGGTTCTCAAGATCTACCTTGTTAATGATAATAGCTACCGGGAGATGTTGAGCTTCACAAAGTTCCCAGAACCTCGGAGTCTGTACTTCAATACCGGCGCCTGCATTGATTGTCAACAACGCAGTGTCCGCTACACGGACAGCCTCCTGAGCCTCGGTCATAAAATCTGCATATCCCGGCGTATCAAGCAGATTCAGCCTGACGCCTTTATACGTGAATTCGCAAAGACCAATGTTTGTACTGATATGACGCTTCGTTTCTTCATCCAGGTAGTCGGAGACAGTAGTCCCGTCTTCAACACGGCCGATCCTTTGGCTAGCTCCGGCGCGGAATACCAACCGTTCCGTAA
>CAZEWU010000206.1:0-275 GCA_964516155.1 uncultured Caldisericota bacterium | reverse complement strand
GTAATGATAGTCTTACCGGAACCACCTTGTCCAACAAGTACAAAGTTCCTAATATCACTCGGGCTGAATCTGCTCACCTTTTCCTCCCCTAGAGTTACTGTTCGTTGTCTTCCAGTACTAACTTGGTATTTTTGGCATGGGCATCTCCTGCCTTCGGTAGTGTTTCAAGATCTAGCCCAAGCCCACGAAGCTCCTTTACCAGAACATTAAATGACTCCGGTGATCCTGTCTCAAAGAGGTTGTTCCCCTTGGTCAATCGCTCATCAGCAATACGA
>CAZEWU010000205.1:0-3190 GCA_964516155.1 uncultured Caldisericota bacterium | reverse complement strand
CATGATGACCTCTCCTTGCTCAGTCTACGTCCTCACTGAAGAAGACTCTCTTGGGAGCATCCCCTTTGTAGAGCCACACCTTGACTCCGATACGACCGAACTTAATAAGAGCCGGCTCGTAGGAGTAGGTTACGTCAGCCTTCAAGGTTTGAAGTGGAACGCGCCCTTCACGATACCATTCGGTGCGTGCAATTTCTGCCCCGCCAAGACGGCCGCTGCACTGAACCTTGATACCACCGGCACGGGCTCTCATGGCACGCTTGATGACCTGCTTCATTGCACGTTTATAGGAAACACGCTTTTCAATATCAGCAACAATGCTCTGAGCAAGAATCTTAGCATCAAGGTCTGGATGCTTAATTTCCTTGACGTCCACATGCAGGATTTCCTGCTTGTTTGTGAGAGTTTTCTTCAGGTTCTTCTCGATTTTCTCGAGTTCAGCCTTGTTTCTCCCAATAAGAGCACCGGGGCGTGCGCTGTGCAAACGCACCGTAACGTTGAAGCCCTTTCTCAGGATCTCAACCTCAGAGATAGAAAAATCACGTTCGATCTTACCAACTTCCTGACGGATATGATAATCCTCAAGAACAAATTCGCTGTAATTCTTCTTGGATGCAAACCACTTGGATTGCCAATCGCCGGTAATACCGACACGGAATCCAGTCGGTTGTACTTTCTGGCCCACCTAAGCCTCCTCTTTCTCAGCTACACAAATGTAAATCCGGGAGAGGGGCTTACGCATGACATCCGCACGGCCCATACCTCTCGGGGAGACTCTCTTGACTCCACCCTGCCCGTCGATGAGAATCTTCGACACATATAGCACATCACGATTCATCTTGAAATTATTCTCAGCATTGGCAGCGGCAGACAACATTACTTTCTTGATGGTAACAGCAGGCCGGTTAGGCAATGCGTCAAGAATAGCGACTGCCTGGTCAATACTCTTTCCCCTGATAAGATCAGCAACAAGACGAGTCTTGAAGGGAGAAAGCCTAATGTGCTCGAGCTTAGCAAATGCTTCCATACCACACCTACTTCAACGCCATGGTCCGCGCCGTCGGAACGGTGTGCCCATGGAAATTACGAGTGAGTGCAAACTCACCAAGCTTGTGGCCGACCATTGCTTTCGAAATGTAAACTGGAACATGCGTCTTGCCATTATGGACGGCAATCGTATGCCCAACCATCTCCTCTGTTACGCAGGAACGGCGGCTCCATGTCTTGATAAGTTTTTTCTCGCCTTTTCGGTTCATTTCACGGATCCTGCCGAGAAGACGTTCCTCGACAAAGCCCTTATTCGTCTTTGTATCGCTCATCGGCGTTCTCCTAGTTTATACGCTTCAGAATATACTTATCGGAACGGTTCTTCTTCTTGCGGGTTTTATACCCAAGCGTGGGCTTTCCCCAAGGAGTAAGAGGTCCAGGATGTCCGACAGGAGATTTGCCCTCACCACCACCATGCGGGTGGTCAATAGGGTTCATGACAACACCACGAACTCCTGGGCGAATGCCACGGTGACGGCTGTTGCCAGCTTTTCCGAGCACTTCTTTATTGTGATCAAGATTGCCCACCTGGCCAATCGTAGCTCTGCATTCCAGAGAGAACTTGCGAATCTCACCGGAAGGCATACGTACCTGAGCCCAACCGCCTTCTTTCGCAAGCAGCTGAGCAGAGGCGCCCGCAGCACGTGCGACATGAGCTGCCTTGCCTGGGAAAAGCTCGATGTTGTGGATAACCGTTCCCAAAGGCATCCTGGCAAGCTTCGTGTTGTTGCCGATGCGGACCTCGACAGCATCTCCAGAAGTAATGATGTCCCCCGCCTTCAGACCATCCGGCAAAAGGATATAGGACTTCTTGCCGTTTGTGTATTGAACAAGCGCAATCAGTGCTGAGCGATTGGGATCATATTCGATCTCAACGACCTTGCCAGCGACATTGTCTTCACGGCGTGCAAAATCAATAATACGATATAGCTGCTTCTGACCGGAACCCTGATGCCGGACCATGATCTTGCCGGTGTTGTTGCGTCCGGCTCTTTTTCGCAGACCAACGGTCAAAGCTTTCTCAGGTTTGTCCCGGGTAATTTCTGTATGAATCAGGGTTTTCCTGGAACGAATTCCAGGAGACGTCGGTTTATATGATCTGACAATAGTCATCGGACACCTTCTTAAGCATTAGTGACGAGGTCGATCTTAAACCCAGGCATCAGAGCAACGATCGCTTTCTTCTTCGACGGCGTATATCCGATCGAAGTTTTGCGCATTCTCTTTTTACCATGAGTCTTCAGAACGTTGACGCCAGCAACCTTGACATTAAACGTTTTCTCGACAGCGTCCTTGATCTCCATCTTCGTGGAATTCCGGATAACAAAAAACTCATACTTGCCAGTTGCGGTCAGAGCCGTGCTCTTCTCTGTCACAATCGGATAGAGCAGAATTTCCTTGCTCATGCATACACCTCCTCGGCACCCTTCAAGGCTTCTTCAGTAAAAACAACCGTGGAATGCAGGAGAACATCATATGCATTCAACTCTGAGAAATGAAGCAATCCAAGTTTCGGCAAATTGATGCCAGACAGCACTACTTCACCATTTTCCTCAGAAAAAATCAACAAGGCATTATCAGGAATGCCTGCCGCTTTCAAAGCAGCAACCAATGTCTTTGTCTTGGGTTGTTCAATCTTCAACCCGCGTAAGACAACAATTGCATTTTCAGTAGCCCTTTGTGTCAGAGCACTCTGAATAGCAATGCGCCTTGTTGCTTTCGTGAGATTCAGAGAAAAGTTCCTCGCCTTCGGGCCAAAAACAATGCCGCCGCCTTTCCATTGCGGTGCACGTTTGTTACCCTGGCGCGCATGCCCAGTGCCTTTCTGTTTCCAGACTTTCTTCTTGGTTTTATTGATTTCACTGCGGCCTTTTGTGTTGGCAGTACCGCGGCGCAATCCAGCCAGGTATTTTTTGACACCCATATACATTGCGGTCTCATTAATCCCTGCATCGAAAAGGCTCTTGGTAAGTTCTGCTTCGCCAGCATCTGCACCAGTGATATCAACGATCTTCACTGTACTCATCTCTCCACTCCTCAAGCCCTGATGGTCAGGAGCGCGTTATCGCCACCGGGAACGCTACCTTTGACAACAAGCAGGTTTTTTTCAGCATCAATGGAGACAACCTTGATGCCCGTAACC
>CAZEWU010000204.1:0-3201 GCA_964516155.1 uncultured Caldisericota bacterium | reverse complement strand
CGCGTCACCGTCGCTCCGCTCATTGTTTCATGAAATTGTTCCATTCCAGCCTCCCCATGCTGTAAGAAGAGTATACCTGAACCGGACGTAAATGAACTGCGGAGCTGCAACAACCATGGTAATGCAGGCTTTACTTTTCCGGCATAGCGGAACTGGGCTGACATGAAGCACAGCCGGACCGTGTGGCAGGCAATGTTCATGTATGAAATAATCACACTGAACTATACTATTATTGATAATGCAGAAGTGCAAGGAGCGAACTATGAGATGGCGGATGAGGAACGGTGGAGCTCATTGAAGGTGTTCTTTTTTTGCGCGCGGCATTTTGCTTTCAAGCAGACCAGTGGGTTTAATACTGAAAAGTTGACGATTCCGCGGATGGTTTTCGAAATGCCGGCCGTGGTCCATGGGTTTTGATGAGTCCTGCATGCGGTGCGCCGGCGTATGCAGTTGAACAGCTGATGCAGGTACCTGTGCAGCAGGAAGAGGAGACGAACATGGCAAGCAGAGAAACAACGGGAGCAGAGGACCGCCGTAATCGCCGGGAGCGTGAGCACCTGGCAGAACTGGCCCGTTCATTTCGAAAAGATCCAAAAAAGTTCGTGCATACCATTGAGGAAGCTCATCCCCCGGGAGTTGCTCCTGCCGCTGCATTACTGGATGCGGCTATCGTGCTGGCAGAGCAGGATGAGTTCAAGCCTGCCATGGCATTGCTGGAACGATCAGAGGAACTCTTCAAGGCAAGCGGCGATACTGCCGGTCTGGCCCGTGTTTATATCAATATGGGGCCGCTCTACGGCATGCTGGATCAGCTGGAGAAAGGGATCAGCATTTCGCACCAGGCCGAGGTTCTGGCCAAAGACCTTCCGCCTGACCTGGAATTTACCCTGCACTACGCCAGCGATCTGGGCGGGATGTATACAGAGCTGGAACGATGGGACGATGCGTTGCGGTACCTGAAGATTGCCTGCGATACGGCTCATAACATGGGAAACGCGGAGGTTGAAACCGATGCGCTGCTGATCATGAGTCAGGTCGCAGTGGCTCAGGGCGATGCTGTCACTGCGCGGAAACTTGCTGAACAGGGAGGAGCGCTTGGCAAACAGCTTCAGGAAAAGCTGTTTCAGGCGCGCGCGCTTCAGACTCTGGGCGATGCCAGTGCTCTGGACGGCGAACACAACCGTGCTCTTGAGCTCTTTCAACAGGCGCTCGATCTGGAGGGGGAGGAGACCAATATTGACCTGCGCGAGCAGTTGTTCTGGGAAATGAGCGAAGCATATGAGAACCTTGGGAACCAGGAGCTGGCCGAAGACTATCGTAACCGTGCCGCCGATCTGGATGAGTCCGGCGATGACGACGACGGTATTGAGCCAGAAGATCATTGATGTACTGAGTGTCATTTGATATGTAAGGAGGATTGTATGCAGCACGAACAGGAACTGATGGCGACAGCGAGTGCGCTGGTTGCGCCGCGTAAGGGTATTCTTGCAGCTGACGAAAGCACTGGTACTATTGGAAAGCGTTTTGCTAAACTGAATATCGCTTCGACGACCGAGATGCATCGTGCCTACCGTGACATGTTGTTCACGACCGCCGGCGTGGAAGACTTCATTTCTGGCGTCATCCTCTATGATGAGACGATCCGCCAGGAGTCGCTTGGCGGAACGCTGTTTCCCAAACTGCTGGCGGAGAAAGGGATCATTCCCGGTATCAAAGTCGATCTGGGTACGGTTGAACTGGCCCTGCATCCCGGTGAGAAGACGACGCAGGGGCTTGATGGCTTGCGCGAACGTCTGGCTGAGTATGAGACGATGGGCGCACGATTTACCAAGTGGCGTGCCGTTATAACGATCGGTTCGGATATTCCAAGCGCCGCCTGCATAGCTGCGAACGCTCACGGCCTTGCGCAGTACGCCGCTCTTGCTCAGGAATCAGGACTTGTTCCGATCGTAGAGCCTGAAGTGCTGATGGACGGAGATCATACCATGGAACAGTGCGAGGCGGTTACGACACATGTTCTCCGGGTCGTTTTCAAGGAACTGATCCGTCAGGGCGTCCTGCTGGAAGGCATGCTTCTGAAACCCAGCATGGTCATTTCGGGCAAGACCTGCGCACGGCAGGCCGGCGTTCAGGACGTTGCCGAAGCTACTGTAAGGACGCTTTCGCGCACCGTTCCGGCGGTCATCCCCGGGATCGTCTTCCTTTCCGGAGGGCAGTCCTCTGAGGTTGCAACGGCGCACCTCAATGCAATGAATAAGATGGGATCACACCCATGGCAGCTCAGCTATTCATATGGGCGTGCTCTTCAGGAACCGGCTCTCACGATCTGGCACGGTGACGAGGGAAATATCGCCGCCGCTCAGGCTGCTTTTTACCATCGCTGCAAATGTAACAGTGCAGCCCGCACTGGATCATACACGGCGGAACTGGAGCAACAGTTCTGAGATAGCGCATCAGGCTGCAGCCCGGACCGTCTTCCCCGGTTTTCCGGAGCGGCGGCCCGGGTGCTCCGGCGTGGAGCCGGCGACCGGTAAGAAGTTCATCAACATACTATAAATCTGCTGAGCAAAGAGAAATCCGGGAGGTCCATATGAAGGTTCTTGCCATTAACGGAAGCGCACGGCCGGATGGCAATACGGCTTTGCTGCTGCACATTGTTATGAGCGAGCTGGAAAGCGCAGGTATCGGGACTGAACTCGTTCAGCTTGCCGGTCAGCCGGTACGTGGCTGCACCGGCTGCGGGTCGTGTGCAAAACTGAAAAACCGTCGTTGTATCCTGGCGGAGGATCATGCCAACGAGATCATGCAGAAAGCCTTTGATGCTGACGGCCTGCTGGTCGGAACGCCGACCTATTATGCGAATGCAACGCCGGAGGTCCTTGCTCTGCTTGCGCGTATGTGCATGGTCGGCGAGGCCAATGGAAACCTTCTGCGGCGCAAGGCCGGAGCAGCCGTCGTCGCTGTCCGTCGTGCGGGGGCAGTCGAGGCGTTTGATGCTGTCAACCGGTTTTTCTTCATCAGCGAGATGATTGTTCCGGGTTCTTCCTACTGGAATCTGGGCATCGGGCGGCTCAGGGGGGAAGCGGAGCAGGATGCCGAGGGCGTTGCCACGATGCATACGCTGGGCCGCAATATGGCATGGTTGCTTGAAAGACTGCATACGGGGCGGGAATAGTTATGGAAGCATCAAAAGTGTGGTTT
>CAZEWU010000203.1:0-3215 GCA_964516155.1 uncultured Caldisericota bacterium | reverse complement strand
ACCAGGCGTCCCCAGAGGATGAAGAGAACGAGTTGCAGAAGCCCCTGGAGCATGTGGGCGAGAAGCTTCCCCGTGAGAAAAGATAAGGTCGTCGTAGGCGTCGTCAGAATCCTTGAGAGCGTAGCCCGCAGTCTCTCGCTGACAAGTGCCGTCGCCGCTCCGAGAACGCCCGCCATGACGAACATGGCGGCATAACCCGTGCTGCTTTGCGTTCTGTTGTCGGGGAGTTCGTTTCGCGGGGCCGTACGTGCAAGGACGGTGTATGAGGTCGTGACGCCCGGATTTGTTGCAGAACGGGACTCTGCACTGCTGAAGGAAGACCACCATGCCGTCTGGCGGGATTTCCGGTCCAATGCCTGCCATTTTGCAAGCTGTTCTGTGCTCAGCGATGCAGCATACGCCAGCGTCGAGACATGCGAAGCTGCGGTTCTGACAAGTTGTTCCAGAAAATATCCGGATCCCTGATCTGCAGGGCGCACCAGCTCGACGGCAACACGAACGCCCGACTGGACGCGCTGACCGAAATCAGCAGGAACAATGATGGCTGCTGCCACGGTGCCCTCGTGAACATCCTGACGTGCTTCTGCTTCTGTCAACAGTCTGATGCTCAGGCTCTTCTCTGTGCGCAGGGTCTGCTCGAACTTACTGCTGATTGCAGAGTGGTCAAGATCGGTCAGCGCGACAGGAACATTCTGCGCGCCCCCGGTCTCACCGAAGGCCAGCGCGACGACCGTCGTAAAGATAATAGGGACAAGAAGCATCCAGATGAACGTTCCTTTACTGCGTATCGTCAGGCGCAACTGCAGTCCTGCGATAGCCAACGTTTTACGGAACACGGCAGCCTCCTCAGGCACGGTATGTTCTGGAGAGGAATACGGCGGCAACAAGCAGGAAAACGCCGGCCATGCTGCAGCAGACAACCACCGGCTTGATGACGGAGGCAATACCGCCGCCGGTCATGAGAGCCGTGAACCCTTCCAGCGACCATCGGGTAAACGTGAGCCGCGAGACCCTGTTCCACCAGTTCGGCATGTCATATACCGGCCACATGGATCCCCCCACAAGACTATAGATGAGGGCGACCGCCGGCCCCAGAGCTCCTGCCTGCTCCGGGTTGCGTGCAAGAGCCGCGACAAGGGTCGCGAGGCCGGCGCCTGCGAGCACGGTACTGACCGTCATGAGAAGAAGCGCTCCAGGGGAGGCCCCCCAGGATACGCGATACAGGACACGCGTGAGAACGATAACGGCTGTAAACTGAAGCAGGCTCACCAGGACAATGCCCGTCATCTTGCCCAGCAGGATCTGCACATAGGAGGTCGGCGTCGTCAACGCCCGCTGCAGAGTATGCTGCCGTTTCTCCTCCAGCATATCATCCGTTCCGGCGCTCGCGGTAAACAGGAGATACAGCAGCGCCATGCCGACGGCGTAGTATCCGAGTGCACTGGGGGTCTTCTTTCCCTCTTCGATACTGGCGTGAACATTGACAGACGAGGTTTCCGCTGATGATACGGCGGTTTCTTTCAGAACGGCCTTTGTTGCTTCGCTGAGCTGTACCGGGGAGAGAAGCTTTGACCGCTGAAGCGCTCCGATAGCTGTTTCTGCTGCAAGGCGCCGTCTCTCTACTTCATCGGTAAATGCTGTGACGATACTGCGTACGACTCCCGCCTGGTTCGATTGTTCAGGATTTCCGAGAACTGTGATGGAGACATGTTTTCCAGTCGTGACATCCTGACTGAATCCCGGAGGAATGATGACGGCGGCGCCTACCTTGTTCTGCTCAACCAGCGTACGGGCCTGAGCTTCGGATTGTACCGTCGTTACGAGAAGCAGATTGCTCAGATCGTTACCCTGAAAGACATCATGCGTCAGGTAGGAAGCGACGGTACCATGGTCCAGGTCGGCAACGGCGAGGGTTGCCTTGAAAGCTGTTGATGTCCAGTTGAAGACCGTTCCAAGGATGATGATCATTACCATCGGTACGATGAGCAGTGTGATGAATGCGGTTCGGTCACGCAGGCGGACAAGAACGTCTTTGAGAGCAATGGCGCAGGATTTCATCTCAGTCTCTCAGGCTTGTCCCGGTGAGCTGCAGGAACAGATCCTCGAGGTTCGGTTCTTTGACAGCGATAGTCGCGATATGTTGTCCTGCGTCATCAAGTACCGAAACGATCCGGGCGAGCAGAGCGCGCCCCTGATCGGTGGCGATACGCAGAGCGCTTCCCTGCAGTTCGACGGAATCGACACCCGGCACTGCCGCGACAGCGGTCCGGAGCGCCGGCGTGGCTTCATGCGCCAACTGTACCGTGATGATGTCCTTATTGCCGGCCTGAAGACGCAGTTCTTTCTGCGTGCCGTCAGCGATGACATTGCCGTGGTCGATGATGGCAATACGCGTGCACAGGAACTCGACTTCTTCCATGTAGTGGCTGGTATACAGGAGTGTCATCCCCTGTCGGTTCAGTTCCCTGAGCGTTTCAAGGATGCTGTTGCGTGATTGCGGGTCGACGCCTACGGTGGGTTCGTCAAGGAGCAGAAGCTTTGGATTGTTAAGCAGACCGACGGCGATATTGATCCGACGCTTCATGCCCCCGGAATAGGTCTCGATCCGGTCATTGGCGCGGTCTTTCAGCTGGACGATGTCCAGTACTCTGTTCACGCATGTTGTCAACTGTGCTGGAGGAATGTCCTGCAGTCGGGCAAAAAAGGTCAGGTTCTCTCGCGCAGTCAGCGTCGGATAGAGAGCTACATCCTGCGGGACGACGCCGATCGTCCGTCGAACGGCCATGCCACTGGTACGGATACTGTGGCCGTCGATCACGATGTCTCCACGGTCCGGAGGGATCAGGCCGCACATCATGGAAACGGTCGTTGTCTTGCCGGCGCCGTTCGGTCCCAGCAATCCGAAGGCTTCGCCCGCGGTGATATCAAACGAAATATCGTTGACAGCGATCAGTTTTCCGAATCGCTTTCTCAGGTTCTGTACATCAACCAGCTTCATACGTCTTCCCGAAAACCTTAGAATTGTTTGAGCGAACGTTCGTAAACAAATACATCCGGCTCGCCGTGGCGCCAGATATTGAAGCCGAGAGCAGTGACGGTTTCGAGGAGAGCCGTATGCCGTGTTCCCCGGACGGGGATCATGGCTTCGATCGACCGGGTACCGGGATACGCTGCCAGCATGTGCCGGACCAGAGTTTCTATGTCATCCGGTGCAC
>CAZEWU010000202.1:0-3217 GCA_964516155.1 uncultured Caldisericota bacterium | reverse complement strand
GGAGAACGTTCTCAACGAGCTGCGTAACATCAACGATATAGGTGGCACCGAAGATCTTTGCGATGAGAACGTCGCGGGCAAAGCCGAGCAGCTTCGAGAGAAACGACCCTGAAACCTTCCAGAACGCCGCCTGTCGCGGCGTATTCTCCCTGTGTACCGGCATCGGTCGCGATGCTGCGCTCTTCTCCACGACGCGTATATTCTCCTCCTCTGCGGATAGGATGAAGTTTTCGCCATTATACTCCCGTTGTCTTGGAACGCCACGCCGGAGAGCCAACCATCTGATACTGTTGAGACAATAGTGTTGTGTGATATCATGAAAAGATTAAGAGACTATCATTAAGGAGGAAATCGATGAAAGCCAAGAAATTGGGCTCCGAGAACATCGCGTGGGATCTCAGTACACTCTACAGCGATCTGAAGGACCCTCGCATTGAACGCGATGCAAAACAGGCACGCAACGATGCCGATACGCTGGCAAAAAAGTACCGGGGACGCATTGCCGCCGGAAAGTTGACAGCGGATGGCCTCAGACAGTTCATGCAGGAAAACGAGCGTATCGCGGCCGCAGTCGGAAGGATCGAGGATTTCGCCGAGCTTTCCCTGACGACAGACAACCTGGACGAAGGGGCCAAGAACCTCGTCATGAAAGCTCAGGAGCTGGAAACCGATGTCTCCAACTCACTGATTTTCTTCCCCATTGAACTCAATGAGATGGATGATGCGATCTTTGCCAGGATCGTGGCCGACAAGGCTCTGGACAATTACCGTCACTACCTGCTGTACCTGCGCAAACACAAAGAGCATCTCCTGAGCGAAAAAGAAGAGACGCTCATCAACAAGCGCGATCTTACCGGGAAACTCGCTATTCAGCGTATCTATCAGGAACTGACCAGCTCATTCAAGTACACCATGACCGTGAACGGAGAACGTCGCGTTATGAACGGCGAGCAGATCCGCGCTCTGCGCGAGAGTTCCGATCCACGTATCCGCACCCGGGCCATGAAGATCTATTTCGGCAAGCACGCCGAGAACAGCCTGGTCATCACCAATGCTTTCAATACCCTGCTCAAAGATCATCAGATCGAATGTCAGCTCCGCCACTTCGACGAAGCCATGGGTATGCGCAACTTGGAAAACGAGCTGGATGCTGACATTGTCAACACGCTTTCTGACGTCACGAAAGACAACATCGATATCGTGGAGCGCTATTATACGCTCAAGGCAAAGCTGCTGGGCCGCAAGAAACTGACACTGGCCGATATCTATGCACCGATCTCGGATAAGACGCGCCTTTATACCTGGGACGAGGCCAAGACTATCGTCCTCGATGCCTATGGGCATTTTGACAAACGTGCGCACGACGTCATTCAGGAATTCTTCGACAAAAACTGGATTGACGCCCGCGCATTGCCTAACAAAACCGGCGGCGCATTCTGCACCTTCAACATGCCGGGGTCGCACCCCTTTGTCATGCTGAGTTTCACCGGCAGCAGGCGGGATGTCGAGACCATGGCGCATGAACTCGGACACGGCATGCACGGCATGCTCTCCGCCAAACAGACGCTGGTCAACCGCAATCCTATCCTTCCGCTCGCCGAAGTCGCTTCCGTCTTTGGAGAAATGATCGTCACCGATTACCTGCTGTCCCGCATGACCGATCCCGAGGAGAAGATCGCTCTCTACTGTTCCAAGCTGGAATCGGCTTTCGCCACAACCTTCCGGCAGAATATGTTCCATCGTTACGAGGTCCGCACGCACAAACTCATCGCTGATCATCAATTATCCACAGACGAGCTGTGCTCCATCTACCATGAGGAACTTACCGGCATGTTCGGCGATTCCGTTATCATCCCCGCTTACTACGACATGGAATGGGCCATCGTTCAGCACATGTTCATGTGGCCGTTCTATGTCTACGCATACAACTTCGCCCAGCTCGTCGTGCTGTCCCTGTACCAGAAGTACCTCGAGGAAGGCGAGAAGTTCAAACCTGTCTACTACAAGATCCTCGAGACCGGCTCTGCAATGACGCCCGTTCAGATCCTCGCGCTTGCCGGTATCGATCCGCACGACCGCAAGTTCTGGCAGAAAGGCTTCGACTTCATGCGCACCCGCTGGGTCGAGCCCCTTGAACAGCTGGTTGCTGAACGCAAATAGCAGCCATCCCGTCTGACCTTGCACAACGACAAAACCCCGGTGAACCAGCCGGGGTTTTGTCCCATAAGGGACACGCCTGTTTGTCCCAGAGCATGAAGCCAGATGTAGAAAGTGAACGACGCCCTGAGCGCTTCGCAGAAAGATCTCCTGCAAAAACCTGTTGACCAGTGTTGTCTGCCTGTATCGAGAGAAACATAAATCATGACGGTACAAAGTATAGAAAAAAAATCCCTTCTTCATACCATAAAGAAATGGTGTTTATCAACCATTGACCTTATGGCGATTCATCAGCATGATTTGTACAAACAAGAAGCTACGGTCGGAACGGCCGTTTTTTCGACAGGGAGATATGCCTTGGACAACAGCATAGTATCAGACAGCTGCGTTGATTTTAACGACAATGTTTTTCAAAGATCGGACGGACTCGAACGTATTCCCTTCAAGATCATTATTGACAATGAAGAACTGGTAGATAAGCAGCTCGACATAACTACGTTGCTTTCCAAAATGAAGGAAACCGTCAATAAAGTTTCGACGGCGTGTCCGTCTCCTTACGATTTCCTGCAGGTTTTTCAGAAGCGCAAAAACACCTTTGTCGTGACGATATCCTCCAAGTTAAGCGGTTCGTACAACAGTGCAATGGCTGCAAAAGGCATGTTGTCGGAAACACACCCCGATCATTACGTTCACGTTTTTGATTCCAGAACAGCAACGGCGGGTCAAAACCTGGTCGTTCTCAAGATCAAGCAGCTCCTGATGGAGAACCTGAACCCACTGCAGCTGATCGAAAGAACCAACGACTATATTTCCCACATCAGGACGTTCGGTGCTCTTGGGTCTCTGGACAATCTTGCAAAGAATGGAAGGGTCAGCGACATAAAAGCCCTGATCGGCACGCTGCTTCACGTTGTTCCCATCATCAGCGATAACGGCAATGGGGAAATCGTCCTCAAGGGAGCCACCCGGGGGACAACCAGAGCTCTCCTCCGGTTGTCCGAGATGATTGGCGAGAATTATGCAGATTTCAGAAATACGGTGCTTTCCATAACGCACGTCA
>CAZEWU010000201.1:0-3274 GCA_964516155.1 uncultured Caldisericota bacterium | reverse complement strand
TGTGACCCCCAGCACCCCATGCTGGTGCGCTAGCCAAACTACGCCACGCCCCGACTATTTGTTATCAACCAGCTTCTTCAGCTTTCCACTTGCACGAAAGACTACTGCGCGCTTTTCCGGAACACTTACCGGTTCACGCGTTTTTGGATTAACTGCTAAATGCGCCTTCCGTACTCCTACATAAAAAGCTCCAAAACCGGTAAGGGTAACCTTATGACCTGACCGTAATTCCTTACCTGAAGCATTCAAAGCCTGACACAGCACATTTTCCACTGCCGCTTTCGAAAGCCCTGTCCTTGTGGCAACTATTGCTACTAAATCAGACTTCGTCACTGCCTCATCCTTTTCAGTTTTACGCATAAATCAGAACTCACTTTTCATTTCCCGGCCCATCAGGCGCTGAACACCCGCCAAGGGAGTAACGTTCCCCATGACGATCCCATGCAACTGCTGAACTACAGGTAAGTCAATGTTACTCAGTTCAGCGATTTTTGCAAGTGCTTCCAATGTGGGAAGTCCCTCAATGACCGCCCGCTGACTGGATTGCACCTCGGAAGACATTCTGCCTTTTCCAATTTCCTCTCCAGCCATGCGGTTGCGACTGAATTTACTGAAGCTCGTAGCAATAAGGTCTCCTGACCCCGCCAGGCCACCAATCGTTGCTGAATCCGCTCCAAGAGCTTTCGCTATCTTGGCAAGCTCGTGTAAGCTCCTCACGATAAGAGAAGCTTTTGAGCTGTCTCCGAACCCAAGCCCATCTGAAACACCTGCGGCAACAGCATAAACGTTTTTTAAAGCGCCGCCCAGCTCTACTCCTACCAGGTCAGCATTCGTATAGATCCGCAGATAGTCGCGCGAGAGCAATTCCTGGAAAAACAGCCGCGTGGCCGGCCCACGACTTGCAACGACAGTAGCAGCAGGCATTTTGCGTGCAATTTCAGGCGCAAAATTTGGACCAGAGAGCGCTGCAAAAAACCGATAATCAGTAAGCTCCAGATCTTCGCAAATCAACTGCGAAACGCGCATATGCGTTTCAAGTTCCAGCCCTTTGCTGAGATTCAGGATCCGCATATGCGGATTTCGCAGATCGGATACGAGCTTGCGCAGCGTCGATCGTAGTTTCTGCGTCGGTGTTGCAAGAATGACCGCATCAGAAGAGCGCCACGCGCTGACGAGATCATCGGTCAGTTCAATGCTCTCCTGCAGAGGAATCCCTGGAAGATAGATTTTGTTCTCGTGGAACTCGCGCATTGACGCAAGAGTATCCTGACCATGGACCCACAACACTACAGGAATTCTTTCAGCAATCAGATTGGCAATCGTCGTTCCCCACGCACCAGCCCCAACTACACAGATACGCGTCATGACGTCATCTCTATCTGTATGCTTGAATAGCGGCGCTTCAGCCAGTCCAGAACTCCGTCGATAAAGGACTGCGGGCATGACGTCCCGCTTACAATGCCAACAAGATCCGCAGAACGCATGGTGATATCATGGATTTCAGCGGGATCAGCGACAAGATACGATCTTTTGCAGGCAGCAGCCGCCACGCTTACAAGCCTGCACGTATTTGCACTGGAGCGATCCCCAAGAACCAGCATGATTGTACATTTCTGGGCAAGCAGCACTGTTGAATCCTGTCGGCGAAGTACTTCGGGACATAGCGTCTGCCGTTCAAGAACTTCAGACCCTGCCACTCTGCACCATTCCAGAACAGCCTGACGAAGCTGACGGGACTGAGTCGTCTGATAAACAATCCCCACCCGTGGCGGCGGAACGAGCAGGGCAAGATCCTTTGCTGACGAAATGACAGCCAGCAATGCTGTCCCGGCAGCTTCAACAAGGTAACGGGTTTCCCGATGCTCACGATCTCCCACGATCATAATTGGAACATGTTGCATCGCCAGTTCTGTGACAGCGGCCCGGGCATGCTCTACAATAGGACAAGTGAGATCGACAAGCGTCATAGCCTGAGAAAGTCTTGCAGCACGTTCCGACGCTGTTGATCCGTGTGCCGGAAGAAGCACGATGGCCGAATGAAGTGCCTTATCACTTACCTGCGTTATCATCTGCAATCCCAGCGAAGTAAGTCTCTTCATTTCTCGGGTATTGTGGAGAAGCGTATCAGCTGCGACAACGCTTGCCTTCCCCTGAAGCATACGCTCAGTCTCCATTACTGCGTGACGTACACCGGAACAGTAACCGAGCTCGCGGGACAGGATAATCCTCATACTATGCCATGCCCCTGTTCCTGCAATGCACGTATGTGCGCCATGATATCCTGACTTATTGTTGTCAAATCTTCCTTGTGGCATTCACGATCAGCAGGGAGGTGGTAGGACACTGGTTGTCCGATGCGCACCGTAATGCGGCCCGGACGCGCCCATTTCCGCTGTCTCGGCCAGCATTCGTAGGAACCGATGATTGCCACCGGGATAATCGGGGCGGCTGACTTCACCGCAAGAAAAGCAGCGCCATTATGCGCTGGCTGAAGACGTCCATCGTACGAACGTGTTCCTTCGGGATAAACAATGCAGAGATTCCCCTTGTCCATGATGCGCAGAATCGCCTGCAACGCATCCTTATCGGCCAATGAACCACGATCAATGCGGACAGCGCCCAATCTCCGTATAATGGGCCCTAGCAATGGTTGCTGGTAAATCTCCTTACGGGAAAGGCTATAGACCTTACGTGGAAATGATACAACGACCACCATGGGATCCAGATAGCTGCAATGATTACAGCATATTAAGCCAGGGCCATGCATGGGAACATTTTCCAGGCCGATCACGCGAAGTTTGAAAAAAACTTTGAACCAGAGCCTTCCTGGAGGAACGATCAGCTCATACAACATTAGTGCATCCTCCGGCGATATTCATCAACAATTGCCCGTACAACAACGTTCATGTCATCCGCTGAGTTGTCCAGTTGGAGATACTCTGCCGTACAATGCAGCGGAGAGTCTGCCCGGGATGAATCAATGCGATCCCGCTCAAGAATATTGGAAAGTACCTCCTGAAAATCTGACAGAACTCCTTCCTGTCGCAACTGTTCCGTGCGCCGCATGGCACGGACATCTGCCCGGGCAGTAAGAAAAACTTTCAGGAAAGCAGAAGGCAGCACCGTTGTCCCGATATCGCGACCCACCATCACCACATCCTGAATCATCGAAATTTTCCTCAACTCACGATTAACAGCAGCTCGCACCTCCGGCACCGTGCTGACAGGCGACACCCATGCATCAACCTGAGGATCATGCAACGGTATTGCCGGT
>CAZEWU010000200.1:0-3284 GCA_964516155.1 uncultured Caldisericota bacterium | reverse complement strand
CGCAAGGGCATCGCCGTCGGCCCGGGCCGCGGGTCGGCCGCCGGCTCCATCGTCGCCTATGCCATCGGCATCACCGAGGTGGATCCCCTGCGGTACAACCTCCTGTTCGAGCGCTTTCTCAATGCCGCCCGTATCTCGATGCCCGATATTGACATGGATTTTGAGGACTCACGGCGCGGCGAGGTCATCCAGTATGTGCGGGAACGTTATGGTGAATCTTCCGTGGCCCAGGTGGCGACCTTTGGCAAGATGGAAGCCAAGCAGGCGATCCGCGATGTCGGCCGTGCGCTGGGCATGCTCCCCAAGGAGACGGACCTCATCTCCAAACTGATCCCGTTCGGGACGGGTCTTGAGGACTCTCTGAAAACAGTCGAAAAGCTCAAGACCATGTACAATGATGGCACGAAACTGAGCGGAGTCACCGTCAAGGAGCTCTTCGACACCGCCATGAAACTGGAGGGGGTCAACCGTAATTTCAGCACTCATGCGGCGGGCGTGGTCATCGCCGATACAGAGCTGACCAATTACCTGCCGCTGCAGCGTGATAAGGACGGCAACGTCATCACACAGTGGGACAAGAACTTTGTCGAGGCGTTCGGCCTGCTCAAGATGGACTTCCTGGGTCTCTCCTATCTCGGCGTCATTCAGAATACCGTCAACATGGTCAAGGAACAGCTGGGCGACACGATCGATATCAGCCGCATCAATCTGGAAGAACCCGAGGTGTACAGAATGATCAGCTCGGGCGACACGGTCGGGGTGTTTCAGATGGAATCCGGCGGGATGAAGGGCGTCGCGGCGGGCATCCAGCCGGCGTCCATCGAGGACCTTACCGCCATTATCTCGCTGTACCGGCCCGGGACCATCAAAGCGGGCGGTATCCAGAAGTACATCGACCGCAAGAACGGCAAGGAAAAGGTCGATTATTTTCACCCCAGCATCGAGGAGGTCCTGAAGCCGACATACGGTATCATCGTCTATCAGGAGCAGATCATGCAGATCGCCAACCGCATGGCTGGGTTCTCCATGCAGGAGGCGGATATCCTGCGCAAGGGCGTCGCCAAGAAAAAGGCCGACATCCTGGCCAAACAGCGGGCGGCTTTTGTCGAGAAGTCAGTGCAGAAGAACGTTCCGAAGGAGATCGCTGAAAAAGTCTTCGCCACCATCGATTTCTTTGCCGGATACGGCTTCAACAAGTCGCACGCTGTCGCATACGCCATCATGGTGTACCGTACGGCCTGGCTGAAGTACCATTATCTCGTGCAGTACCTCACGGCTCTCATGAACTCGGGGATCGATACGGAAGAACGCCTCAAGGAGCTGGTGACGGAGTGCCGCAGCAAACATATCCCCGTGCTTCCACCGGATATCAACAAATCGCAGAAGCTTTTTGCCGTTGAGAAACAGGCGGACGGAACACAGGGCATCCGGTTCGGTCTGCTGGCCATCAAGAACCTTGGCTCCAAGGCCATCGACGAGATCACTGACGAGCGGGCGGAGCGTCCCTTCGTGACATTTGAGGATTTCCGGCGCCGGTCGGGGGGCAGCAAGGTCAATCACAAATCCGTTGAGTGTCTGATCAAGTCGGGGGCCTTTGACAGCCTCGGCAGCGACCGCGTGTCGCTCCTCCGGGAATTCACCGGCGAGGGCGCCGCGCCGGCATCCGCCGATACGGATCTCTTCGGCGGCAAAGCTGTGGTCGCCGAATCCGGGGGCGCCTGTGATACCGCCGGGGCCGCCGCCATGGAGAAGGAGGCTTTCGGGTTCTTCTGCTTCTGCAGCCCGTTCCAGCAGTATGAGCCGTTCCTCGCGGCCAAAAACGCAAAGCGCGTCTCTGACTGTTTTGATCTGGAGGACGGGGCGACCGTCACGGTGATGGGACTGCTCACCTCGGCAAAGGTGGCAAAATCCAAAGCGGGGCATGCCTATGGCAAGTGCACGCTGGAAGATGACAACCGCAAAGTGGAACTGATGGTCTTTGAATATGTATTGCCGCAGTTTCAGCCCTGCTTTGACCGCGAAGGCGCCATTGTTCTTGAGGCCGGCGTCCGGATGGATGGAGACGATGTCTCGCTGACCGCCAAGAAGTTCATCGACTTCATCACGCCGGAACAGGCCAGGCATACCAATGAACAGCAGGGACCGGCGCAGAAGCAGACGCTCAAGCTGCTTCTCACGAGCGAACAGGTCACAGACGAGAAGCTCAAGGATATTCTCATCCTGACGCACCGCTGCCCGGGTCCGGAACCCTGGCGCATTGTGTATCATAACACGACCGATCACGTCCTCGAGGTGGGTAACCAGCACTGGGTCACGGTGACAAAAACCCTGCTCAAGGGCCTCACGGACATCGTCGGTCCTTCCGGGGTGGATTACTCATGATATGATGCTCCGCCAGCAGTTTCTTCCAAGTTGTAAAGGAAATTGAGATTGTCATTCGCGGATTCCTGTCTATACTGATTACTGTATTGTCATGAACGTGACATGTAATTGAACGGCATGACGTCCGGAAGCTCAGCTTTCGGACGTTTCATATTGGTGAAACGTGAAAAGTGGGAGCGCAGGTTGCCCCACTTTTTCTTTTCACATGGAGCAGGTACATGGTGGACAAAAGGTTTGTTGACATAGTGCAGCGGGAAGTGGCGATGAGCGGAACAACGCTGGTCGCTGTCGAGAACGCGCCGGGCATGGTGAGCGTTGTGCTCACGGTCGCCGGACGTGATATCTCGGTTGATGAGCTGGAAAAGGTAAGCAGAAGCATCAGCAAGACGTTTATCGCACAGTACGGTGATGATGCGCTGCCTGCTTTTGAAGTGACCAGCCCGGGGCTGGATCGGGTGTTGAAGAGCGCGCAGGAGCTGGCCATCTTCGCCGGCCGGCTTGTGCGCGTTGCAACGAAGGAGACCAGGGAGCCCGTTATCGGGGTTCTTGGAACGCTGGATGGTGACACCCTGCATGTGACTGTGCTGGGTGTGGACCGTACATTCGACGTGCGGCAGGTGACGAAGATCTCGTTATGGGACGAGATACTGGGAGGTGCGTATGAGGGATGAAATCCAGAGTGCCATCTACGATCTGGAGAAGGAACGGGGTATCTCCAGGGAATATATCGTTCTGGCTATCAAGGAAGCATTTGAACAGGCGTACCAGATGCAGTACCAGAAAGATAACTTTGTTGTGAAGGCGGATACGGGAACAGGTCTGGTCCGGCTGTATGCACGCAAAAACGTCGTGGTCAAGGTCGGTGATCCCGTTACGGAGATTACGCTGAAGGACGCCCGCAA
>CAZEWU010000199.1:0-3371 GCA_964516155.1 uncultured Caldisericota bacterium | reverse complement strand
ATGCAGCTGGAAAAACGGGGTGGATATATGCGCCGCTCCTGAGCTCATGGGAGAAAATGTCCAACAATTTCGTCACAGCTACCGTCGGCAAAAGTCTGGTAACAGTAAGTGCGTCAGTACAGGCGTTATCCGCTCCCTTCGGAGAAAAAACCACAGTCAAGAAGTCTCTGAAAGGAAGTGCAGTTGTTGGGGCTGCAACCGACGGGAAGAAAGTGTTTGTCGAGTTGGCCGAAGGATCATCTACTGTCTGGGTCGAGATAACCGGGACTACGGCTGTCGGAGGGACGGGGCCCGGTGGCGTTGTGAGCACACTGAGCAGCATTGAACTCGTCTCGACAAACTGCTGGACGGAGGTCGTCCTGCGAATTGACGGCAACAAATCGGGACTTTCTGTCACACGATTGCACAAGCCGGAACGCATCGAGGTGTCATTGCCACGGCTTGTGCAGCCGGCGAAAACAGGCGTGAGCGGAATTCCAACACAACAAGTCAAGACTGTCCAGGTCTGGAGTGCCTCCGGTTTTGTTTCAAAAATCGTTGTCTATTTCACGAGTACTACGGTTGAAGTGCGACAGTCAATCAACAATTCTGCCGTGCAGCTTCTTGTCAGTACGGCAGGATCAACTCCTCCATCAAAATCGGTTTTTCTGCAAAACGAGCTCTTATGCAGCAGCAATGAAACGTTATTTTCTCAGAACGCGACGTTCATCCCCCTGGTGAACATAGCGAATACTTATGGGCTGTTGCTCTCTTGGGACGCAACCAATCAGCAAACGAGTTTTACGGTCGGCGACAAGCAATATGTGCTCAAAGATGGGTTGCGTACGTTAAAAATAGCGCAGGGGACCAGCCACTGGAACGAAACGATGGGAGTGGCGCCAAAAATCCTGCGGGGGTTGCTCTACGTCCCGTTAGGAACGGTGTGTCATATCTTTGGCCTGGAACTTTCAGGGGATGCGCTCAGGGTCTATCTGGATCCTCTTGTTACTTCACTTTCTCTTTCGGGTGCGAATGCATCATCTCCGTCTGGCGTTATTACCGTGACTGCAGCCGAGAACCTGAAGATTACGAAGAGTTCCGGAGATGGCTATGTCACTTTTGATCTGGCTGGTGTTCCTGCGGCAAGCACGATCGGGCATCAGCCACTAGCTTCATGGGCAACGGTTTCGACGCAGTCTCGGGTAAACGATATTTCACCACGGATAGAGCTGCGGCTTCATATGACGACATCTACTGCAGATGTACAAACGGTGAGTGCCGGCGTCTACAAGATTGTGCTTTCCGGAAGCAAGCTTGGCAAAATTAATGGGAAGAAGATTATTCTTGATCCAGGTCACGGTTATATGCTGTCGGCCGGGCATTTTGACTATGGGACGATTGGCTCCAAGGGAACGAAGGAATCCACTATCAACCTGGACATAGCGCTCAGAACAAAGAAACTGCTTGAAGCGGATGGAGCAAGTGTTCTTCTGACGCGTTCTGATGATATGTCAAAGAGTAATCCGGATCTCGTAAAACGAGCTCAGATGGCGAACAGCGCCGGAGCAGACCTGTTCTTGGCCATTAATCAAAATGCTGCAGATAACAGTTCGACAAGCGGAACAGAAGTTAATTACTGGTCTGACCAGTCAAAGGTGCTCGCGACACTGGTTGGCAAGCACCTTGTGTCTTCTTTGAAAAGGACGGATCGAGGAGTGCATAAGTCTGCTCTTTACCTTGTCTCGCATATCGATACCATGCCCTCTGTTCTTGCCGAATGTGCTTTCATCAGTAACGGAGAGGAAGAATCACTTTTGCGACAGGAGTCATTTCGACAGAAGATTGCTCAAGGACTGGCTGACGCTGTCGTTGAATATTTCAGCAAGTAGCGGGGGACCATGAAGGAATCGTACATTGGAGTTTTTGATTCTGGCGTTGGAGGACTGGCTGTTGTTCGTGAACTGAAGAATCAACTGCCGCATAATGCTGTCATGTATGTTGCCGACTCCCGTTGTTTCCCTTATGGGACCAAGACGCGCGATGAGATTATCGAGCGGGCAACGGCGCTTATTCATTTTCTTACCCTGCATGGGGCCGAGATTGTTGTTGTCGCCTGCAATACAGCTTCAAGCGCGATCTTCCCGGACATTCAGCATCATGTCGACGTTCCTGTTCTCGGCATGATCTCGGCGGGAGTGAAGAGCGCTCAGTTGGCGACGCGTAATCACAAAGTGGCTGTTCTTTCGACACCGGCTACGGCTCGCAGCCATGCGTACCTTCGAGCGATGAGTATTCTTGATCCGACGGTGGAAATGATCGAGCTCCAGTCTCAGGAACTTGTAAACCTGATTGAACACCAGGCTATCGGCGGCAAAGATGTCCGGGAATATGCCGAGCAGATTCTCAAACCGGTACGGGAATTCGGAGCTGATACGCTTGTCCTCGGGTGTACGCATTTCCCTTTTCTGTACGATCTCATGGGACAGGTTCTTGGATCTGCCGTCAAGATCGTCGATCCGAGCAAAGAGCTGGCATATGAGGTAGGCCTTGTGCTTGATAAATGCCGTATTGCGGCTGGCATAGGGGCGGAAGACCGATTTTTTACAACCGGTGAACCGAAGGATTTTCTGGAAAAAGCATGTTTCTTTCTGGGTGACTATGTCCGTGCCGTTGAGGTGGCAGACGTGTGAAATTGCTGTTAGCCAGTGGAAATAAGCACAAGCTGGATGAATTCAGGGATATTTTCAGGTTACTTGACAGCCCATTTCTGATTGAAGGAATGACGATTCCCGATGTCGTGGAAACGGGGGTGACATATTACCAGAATGCTTTCAAAAAGGCTCGTGTGGGATTACGGCAGATATCCGGTACCTGTGATGCTGCAGATACCGTTGTGCTGGCAGATGATTCGGGACTGGAGCTGGATGGATACGCCGGAATGCTGGGCGTACGGTCGGCCCGGTACGTCTACAATGGAATGCTGGCACAGTCCGGTCTGATAGCATTTTTGCAGACTCATGAAATTATGGCAGTGCAAGCGCGTTTTGTCTGCTGTATCGTTGCGTTTATGCCGGGAGCTTCGCGATGCATATCATGCGTCGGAACAGTTCGGGGCACTGTAATGCCGGAATCGCGCGGAGCGGGAGGATTCGGTTACGACTCTTTGTTTACTGTCGCAGGTATGACATTGACATTGGGAGAACTGCCTGCTGTGCAAAAAGATCGTGTGAGCCACAGAGCCCTTGCTGCCGCTTCGTTTTTACACTTGATTCAGGATACGGGGCAGTTGAGACCTTGATTTTTGGCCCATTCTGTGTATCCTCTAGTTCTGCGGGGCGTGGCGTAGCTTGGTAACGCGCATGGTTTGGGACCATGAGATCGGTGGTTCGAAT
>CAZEWU010000198.1:0-3375 GCA_964516155.1 uncultured Caldisericota bacterium | reverse complement strand
GTCGAGTTCCTGAAACGGGAATTCAAGACGCCGCTGGACACGGACAGGGTCGACGGCATCCTGCTGAGCCACGGGCATATCGATCATGTCGGCTTCCTGCCGCTCGTCGATACGGGCGTTCCCCTGTACATGAGCGCCGAGACGCTGGAAGTCCTCCGGTTCTTTGATGAAACTGGTGCATTCGATCTCCGCATGGAGCACCGGCCCGTCACTATCCTGGAGCATGACAAGCCGCTGCGCATCGGTGCCTGTGAAGTGCTGCCCGTCCGCACCGACCATGACATCCTGGGCACGATGGGCTTCATCGTCCGCTGCGGCCCCACGTCGGTCATCTATACCGGCGATTACCGGCTGCACGGCAGGCATCCCGAGCGCGTCCGCAACTTCTTCGAACTTATCCGCCGGGAGAAACAGCATGCAGCGACCGTCCTGCTGACCGAGGGGACCCGTCTTGGATTCGGCAGTATCGACCAGCTGAACGAGGATCAGATCCAGGATCTTGCCGTCCGCACGGTCGGCGACGCCCGGGGGCTCGTGCTCACAAATTACTACGTCCTGGATACCGACCGGCTCAAGGTCTTCCTGCATGTGGCGGAGCAGACGGGACGCACCCTGGTCCTGCAGCCGCAGCACATGCTCATGGCCGGCAAGTTCGCCCGGTTCGACAGCGAACTGCAACGCCTCATGGGCAATGCCAGGATATATCTCGCCCGGCGCGGTTCGGGCAAGTATCTTGCATCCGACTACCAGCTGTTTGAGCAGGAATATCTGGTGAGTGCTCTGCGGGCGGCGGATATCGCCGCCGATCCGTCCAGGTACATGCTGCAGCTTGACTTTGCTGACCTGGGCGAACTCCTGGAGATCAACCCTGCCCCGCACACCGTTTTCATCCAGTCCGGCGGTGAACCACTCGGACAATACGATCCGAACTATACTGTTCTCATGCGATGGATGAAACGGTTCAATATGGACTTCTATCGTATTGCAACGCCGGGACATGCGAGCGAGTTGGACATCAAGGAACTCGTTCTGCACGCCGACCCGGGCGTCCTGATCCCGATGCATACCAAGAATCCGGAAGCACTGGACGGATACATCAAGAATACGGTCATACTGCGGAAAGGCGTGACGTACGAGTTTTAAGGAGTTGCTATGAGTACATCAAAGAAGTCCAGACATACCCGCATCCTGCTCACAAACGATGACGGGATCATGGCGAACGGCATCAATGTGACCGCCGCGGCGCTGGCCGAGAAGTATGACGTCACGGTCGTCGCCCCCGAGGGGAACCAGAGCGGCTCAAGCCATTCGCTGACCCTCGGCGACATCCTGCCCATCCGCGAGATCGCCATGCCCTGCGGCCTGCAGGGATACTCTCTGCGGGGAACGCCGACCGACTGCATCCTGGTGGCCCTGCTGGACGTCATGAAGGGCAGGGGACCCGACATCGTCGTCAGCGGCTGCAATCATGGGCCCAACGTCGGCGTGGATGTCCTGTACAGCGGAACAGTCAGCGCCGCTCTGGAAGGCCTGCGGCAGGGACATCCATCGATAGCGCTCAGCCTGGACATGATCCACGGCGTGCAACCCCATCATTTTGAGACGGCCGCCGCGGTCCTCATGGAGATCCTGGCCGAGCCGGCTTTTTACGATGGTCTCGTCGAAGCGCCGGCCATCCTCAATATCAACGTCCCCAATGTCCCGCTGGGCGATGTCAAAGGCCTCATGATCACCAAGCAGGGGTACCGCTCCTACGAAAATTTTGTGGAGAAGCAGTTCAGCCCGCGCGGTCGCGCCTATTACTGGATCGCCGGCAATTCCGGACCCCACGATGCTCAGCCGGGAAGCGACGGATACGCCCTTCTCAATCAGTATGTCTCGGTCACGCCCATCAACCTGGACCTGACCTGCGACGATCTCCTGGGACCGCTTGAGGCCCGCAAGATCCTGGTCGATGAACGGATCGCCGCCGCCACCGGCACACCGCGCACCTTCGGCAGACCTGCAACTGTGAAACCACGTGCACGGACAGATTCAGTAAAATCTTCTTCTGATGCCGTGTCCATGGATCACGGCGCTTCTGCTCCCAGCACAGCCAGGCGTTCCAGAACGGGCACAAAAAGTAGCCATCCGGCGCTGGACAGCAAAAAGCACTGATATAAAGCCTGTTCCAGACATTCACATAAACTCTTCCAAAACAGGGGTCGATCCTCTTGACAAGAAAATCGACCCCTGTATAGTTTGTGCGAAGTAAATCTCTATATGGGAGACATGGCGTGAACATGAACACGAGAATGGTTCTTTCGCACGAAGACATGGAGTCTGTGGACGAACCACCCCCTGCAGGCCGTAAGCCGCACAGGTCAGGGCTGTACACGCGTTTTCCTGTAACACATCACCACACACTGTCAACTACACTTCTCCTCGCCGACCAGCGTCGGCTTCATGTGTTTACCACGCTCCTTGGCGACGGTCGGGCCGGATAGATAGCATCCTCCGAACGTATCCCCTTTTCCACATCCGACAGACAACAAGGAGAATGTATCATGCGCATTGGTATCACCTATAATCTTTCATCTGAAGCAGTCGCCGTCGAAGGGGTCCCCTCCGACAGAGCCGATGAATTTGATTCCCTGGAAACGGTCGAGAACATCGAGCGGGGGATCATCGCCGCCGGGCACCAGCCCGTCCGGCTGGGATTCGGTCTCGAAGCCATCAGCCGGTTGAAGAAACAGCCGGTCGATCTTGTGTTCAATATCGCCGAAGGCCTTTATGGACGGGCCCGCGAATCGCAGATGCCTGCTCTTCTCGATATGATGGGGATCCCATATACCTTCTCGGACACCCTGACCCTTTCACTGGCACTGGACAAGACAATGACCAAACAGGTCCTCATGCAGGAGGGCATCAATACCCCGGCGTTCTGGTCCGTGGACAACCTGGTCCAGGTCGAGACGCTGATCGAGAGCGGAAGACTGCGGTATCCCCTGTTCGTGAAGCCGTCCCGCGAAGGTTCCAGCATGGGCATCAATGATAATTCCCGCGTCACCTGTGATGAGGAGCTGCGCAGTCAGGTCGGCGCGCTGATTTCTTCGTATGCAGGATCGAGTATCCTGCTCGAGGAGTTCCTCCCGGGTCGGGAGGTGACCGTCGGCGTCATCGGCAACCGCGAGCCCGAGATCCTGGGCGTCATGTCGTTCCGGCTCCTCAGCGGAACAACCAGGGATTTCTTCTACACGCCGGAGATCAAGCATCACTGGGAGAAGTACCTCGTTCCCGAATGCCCCGCCAACCTTTCAGCTGCAGAGTATGAGAAGGTGCGCACGCTGGCCGTCCGCGTTTTCAAGGCGCTGCGCTGCCGCGACTGCGCCCGCA
>CAZEWU010000197.1:0-3388 GCA_964516155.1 uncultured Caldisericota bacterium | reverse complement strand
ACACGAGGATTCAGATGCAGTATCTCGGGACGCCGTACCTTCATGCAAAGTACATGATCATTGACCATCGTATCGCGTACATTGGTTCGCACAACCTGAGCGCGGGATCTCTTGACGAGAACCGTGAAACAGGCGTCCTGACGGAAGACCGTCTTGTTCTGGGGGTTCTGGACAAAACATTTGCAGCAGATTGGGGATCCGGGGAATGAAAAGGCAGTGTGCGCGCGTGGATTAACCAGATGTGCCGTCCGAAGAGGAGTTGCTACATTCCCGAAAAGTCCCAGTCTATCTGCGTCAGCTTTTCGCGGAACGCAGATAGATTTCTTCCGGTACGTATGGCCTGCTGCAGCTGCTGAGTTCCTGTTGTTGTTCCGAACAGAACTGCGCCTTTCGCCAGACCATCCTCAAGAAGGACTTTCCGATATGCGTGGCCGTCCTGTGCACAGATTTCCTCAAGATTGACTGCAGTAAGGGGTGGAGTTATTATTCCTATGCTTGCGACATCGACACCGACGATCTTGAGGGAGCTGGACATGATACTGCCGTTATACCGGACGGATCCCGGAGAAACCATGTTTCTGGCTGCAATCCTGGCCTGTTCAAGGCACGGGGGTATAATCCCGTACACCCGTCCATGATGTTCAGCAACATCTCCTGCTGCATAGATGTCAGGCGCTGAGGTCGCCATCGTATCATCGACCTGGACACCCCGTCCGACAGCGAGCCCTGCTTCCCGTGCAATGGACGTATTGGGCCGAACGCCTGTCGAGAAAAGGACGAATTTTCCCTGGACGGTTCGCCCGTCTTTCAGGACTATCCTGACAGCCCCGTCTTTTTTGCTCTGTATTTCCTGAGATTCAGCTTTCAGAAAAATTGTTATCCCCATGGACTCAAGACGTTTCCGGAGAAGCTCCGCCGCGATTGTATCCAGCTGGTTTGGCAGCAGCCGGTCGGCAAATTCAAGAACGCATGCATCCATTCCACGTTCGCACAGCGCTCTGGCTGTCTCGAGACCGAGAACTCCGCCCCCGACAATAATTGCCGTTGCCCCTGGAACAATTTCACTATTAAGTGCATCAGCGTCAGTAAGGGTCCGCAGTGAAAACACGTGGTACTGGTCTGCGCCTGGCAATGATGGGATAAACGGCGAAGCTCCGGTCGCTAGCAGCATCCGTCGGTAAGACAGAGTACTGCCATTGTCGAGTGTAACGGTATGTTCTGCCGGCTGGATGTTTGTAACCCGATGGCCGGTGAGAAGCTGAAGGCGTTGCTGTGTATACCAGTCAGCAGGATGCATAAACAGGTTTTCGCGCCTCTTGCGTCCTGCCAGATAGCCAATCAGTCCCGGTCGAGCGTAATACTGGAAAGGCTCGGCATCAACAATAGTAACCTCGGATGCCGGTTCCAGCTTGCGCAGTTCTTGAGCGGCGACCGTCCCTGCTGTCCAGCCTCCGACAATCAGATAGTCCATGATGCGAATTGCATCAGGATTTTTCGAACAGGTCCTTTGCTGCGCCGCAGTCAGGGCAGACCCAATCTTCGGGAAGGTCTTCGAATTTGACTCCTGGCTTGATATTCTGGGTGTCATCTCCTACTGCCGGATCATACACATAGCCACAAACGGTGCAAATCCACTTCTCCATGATCGTTCCTCCTTAGGATGAATTAAAAAAACACTTCCTTCCTGTACACCGAGTTTACCGGCGAACAGGCTTTTTGCAAGCCGTTCATGGGCTGACAGAGGAAAATTTCTTTGACACCATGGTTGGACGCGATACTCTGTAAGGGTAATTTAAGAAAACTGTCGAGGAGGTGAGATGAAATATCAAATCTTGGTCGATGGCACGAAAGGCGACCGCGAACTCCTGCTGGGCAACGAGGCGGCAGTCCGTGGCGCTCTTGAAGCCGGAGTGGGTATTGTCGCAAGCTACCCGGGAACTCCTTCATCCGAAATCGGGGATGTATTCAGCGCTATTGCAAAGGCAGCCGGCGTTTACTTCGAGTATTCTGCAAATGAAAAGGTAGCGCTCGAGGTAGCTGCTGCGGCAGCTGCAAGCGGTGTCCGTGCTTTTACGTTCATGAAGCATGTCGGCCTTAATGTGGCGGCAGACTCATTTATGACGACCGCCTATGTTGGAACAAGAGGTGGTTTTGTTATTCTGACTGCAGATGATCCGTCAACACACTCGTCTCAGAATGAACAGGATAACAGATATTATGCACGCCTGGCCAATGTTCCCATGCTCGAACCGTCAAGTCCGCAGGAGATCAGGGAATTCATGGTGCAGGCGTTCGACCTGTCAGAGCGTCTTGAACTTCCGGTATTGTTCAGGACGACGACGCGTATCTCCCATATGCGGGGGAGCGTGACATTTGATGCACGACGTCCTGTGATGAGGCGGGGAACCTTTGTGAAGAATGCGGCACAGTACGTTCCTGTCCCGGCCAATTCATCAAGAATGCATATGCAACTGCTTGAAAAACTCTCCAAGGCACGACGTGCAAGCGAGACTTCATCGATGAACCGTATCGTAGAAGTCGGAAGTTCTGCACATATTGGTATTGTCACAGCGGGCGATGCATTCAATTATGTTGTCGATGCGCTGAAGGAACTGGGATTGTCAGCGCGTGTTTACAAGGCCGGGTTCACCTATCCGCTGCCTCTCGACAGCATTCGCGGCTTTGCAGGGACCGTTGATCAGCTCCTTGTTGTTGAGGAACTTGAACCATTGATGGAAACGGAGATAAAAGCTGATTTCCTGTCGCATGGCATAACGATACCCGTGCTTGGAAAAGAAGAGCTGTCTGTTCCCCGTGTTCAAGAACTTAACGAGGATATTGTCGCCAAAGCGCTGGCTGATCACTTCAAGCTCCCTCCGCATCAGCCGGAGGCTGGAAGGGCGCAGGCCTGGTCGGAGCCCTTGCCTCCGAGACCACCGGTTCTCTGTCCCGGATGCCCGCACCGCGGTACATACCTTGCTGTTCGGAGAGCCCTGCAGGAGTTGAATCAGCCTGAACCGATCTTTACATCGGATATCGGTTGCTACACACTGGGGATGGCAGCTCCCTTCAAGGAAGCCGACTATCTTCTCTCCATGGGCTCCAGTGTTGGAACCGCCGGCGGTTTTGATGTCGCGACCGATCAGCGGGTCTTTTCTTTCATCGGGGACAGTACGTTTTTCCATGCAGGTCTGTCTGCGCTGGCAAGCGCAATCCACAACAAGCATCGGTTTATCCTGACGATTCTGGATAACCGCACCACGGCCATGACCGGCCATCAGCCGAACCCCTCTCTTCCTGTGGATGCAGTCGGCGATCCTGCGCCAGCGATAAGCATTGAGGCGGTTGCGAAGGCCATGGGTGCATCGTTTGTAAAGGTTATTAACCC
>CAZEWU010000196.1:0-3425 GCA_964516155.1 uncultured Caldisericota bacterium | reverse complement strand
CTTGGCATTTACCCGCATGAGGACCGCGTTCAAAGCTTCACTGCACTCTTCAGTATTCCCGCCCGGATCATTCCGCTTTCCCTGGTCGTCATCGGACACCCCGCCGAGAAGAAATCACCAGCTGAACGGTTCGACGCTTCAAGGATCCATACGAATCACTGGTAATGGCCTTCCGGGGAGACACTTCGACCGCCCCGGGCCCCCGGAACGTTCAGCGCCCCAGCAACCGGTCCAGGATGATGGCTGCCGCACTGCGGACAGACAGATGGTTGAATTCCGTCGGACCCCAGATCGGGTCCAGAATGAAGTCCATTCGCTGCATGATCTCGTCGGCAAGACCGAAGCCGGTGCCAAAGGTCAGCAGATAAGGGTGATCGCCGGTCCGGATCTTTGACGCCAGCGCTCCATAACTGATGGAATTGGGGAAAACGCGCGCGCTCGTCGCCACCAGCAGGGGACGTTCGCCTTCCTGCCGCTGCACCTCCGCGACAGCCTCTTCATACCACGACGTCACCTTCAGAAGAGACAGGGATTCACTGCGGTTGGGGTTATACTCGCGCCCAAATCCCTCATTCCAGAAATGGGCGATCCGCAATGCGATCTGCTGTTCCTCCGGCAGAGGTTCCACTTCATACATCGCCCGGACGCCGTAGGTCTTGCTTGCCCGCGCAATGTCGTGGATATCATGGATCACGATGGAGGTCGTAACGACCTCGTGATTCTTGTTCAGCACCGGATAGTGGACGATCGCCGTGTATAGACGGAAGCTACTCAAGGCTGCTCCTTATCTCCCGCAGGAGCGTCTGAAGATAGACCCGGTCCTCATCTGTCAGTTCAAACGTTTTCAGAAGGTCCGGCCTCCGGATCAGGGTGCGGCGGAGCGCCTCCCGGCGCTGCCAGCGCGCAATGTTGGCATGATGTCCGGAAGCGAGGACCTCCGGGATACAGTCCCCATTCACGTCCTGCGGTCTCGTGTACTGCGGGTATTCCAGGAGACCCGAGGTAAAGCTCTCCTCTCCGGTCGATGCAGCGTTCCCTGTGGCTCCGGGAAGCAGACGCGTGATAGCATCGATGATCTCGATCGTAGCAATCTCCCCGCCCGACAGCACAACATCGCCGACGGAGACAGTCAGGTCCAGGCGTTCCATGACACGTTCGTCAACACCTTCATAGCGGCCTGCAACAAACAGGAGCCGCTCTTCCCGCGAAAGGTCTTCCGCCATCTTCTGCGTCAGACGGTCCCCCTGAGGAGCGACGCCGACCTTGAGCCATGATCCTGCAGGCCTGTCCAGAGCATCCAGCGCCTCCAGGAGAGGCTTCGGCAGAAATACCATGCCGACTCCGCCGCCAAAGGGGATGTCATCGGTCGTGTGATGGCGATCATGCGTGTAATCACGAAGGTTGACCGCCTCGAAGTCAAGGATGCCTTTGTCGATAGCCATCTTCATCACACCGACCTGCGCAAACGGTTCGTACAGTTGTGGAAAAATAGAGATCGCTTTAATTTTCATGTCGTCAACAGTATAGCAGACCAGCCCGTTCAGCCAACGCCAACAGTGAAATCAAAAGCCCCGGAGGATTCCCGGGGCTCCAATCTTTGCCTTCTACCTGGCTTTTTTCCTGACGGTGACTTCCTTCTGCGTCTTCTTCTGCGGAGACGGCTTCAGGTAGGTGTCCATCCACCGCCGGATACTGGACAGCCGGTCGATGCGGCGATCCGTCCGCCCGACACGGGACAGCCCGTGCGGTTCATTCGGGAACACGACGAACTCGCTGGGAACATGATGCACCTTGAGCGCCGTGTAGACCTGCTGACCCTGTTCAATCGGACAGCGGAAATCCATCTCGTTATGAAGGACCATGGTAGGCGTCGTAACATCGCTCAGGTACTTGACCGGTGAACGATCCCACAGAACATCGATACTTTCCTGCGGTCCCTTGCCGCCGTGCGGAAACTGGAAGACCCAGTTAACATCGCTCGTTCCCCACATGCTGATCAGGTTGCTGACGCTCCGCTGCGTTGCGGCGGCCGCGAACCGGTGGGTATGCCCGATGACCCAGTTGGTCATGTATCCGCCGTACGAACCGCCGGTAACGCCCATCCGTTTCGGATCGATATAGGGTTCCTTCTCCATAAAATCCGTCCAATCCATCAGGTCGTCGAAATCAACAGTCCCCCACCCACCCCAGATAGCATGCTCATGCTCTTCGCCGTACCCCGTTCCACCGCGGGGGTTGGTGAAGAAAACAACATATCCGCCGGCGGCGAGGTACTCAAATTCATGCATGAACAGATTGCCGTACTGGGCCTGCGGGCCGCCATGGATCTCAAGGATCGACGGGTATTTCTTTTTCGGATCAAATCCCGGAGGCGTCATGATCCATCCCTGAAGCTTGTACCCATCGCGAGCTGTGAACCATACTTCCCTGACAGAACTCAGCTGCAGATGCGCAAAGAGATCGGCGTTGACGTGAGTCAGCTGCCGGACGGCGCCCGTCTCCATATCGCGGATCCAGATCTGGCCGGGATCGTCCATGGTGCCGAAGAAATAGGCAACTTTCTTCTGATTCCTGTCCAGCGAGAACGGTCCTACACAGCCATTTTCGTCGATCAGGCTGTAAAGCGAAGCACCGTCGACAGTGATGGCCATAAGTTTGGTGCTGCCATGTTCAGAGATCTGGAAGTAGAGCACCTTGCCGTCCACAGACCAGAGCGGTGCGCTCTGGGGCGCTTCCCCCATGTCATTGATGGTCGACGCCGTGAGAGAAATATCACGGGATGCCGTCAGACTGCGCGCAGCACTCCCGCCGTCCGCCGGAACAACCCACAGCTCCATGTTCTGCCACCATTCGTTGGGATCCCGGGGACCCACGTAACTGATCATGGTCCCGTCCGGAGAAAACCTTGCAAACTCTTTCGAATTCGCAGGAGTCTTGATGAGCTTCATAGTCCCACCCGTTGCCGGAATAGTAAACAGATCAGTGATATCCGGCTCAAGATCGGGATCGGGACGGCGGTTGCTGCAGAACAGGATCGTTTTCCCATCCGGCGACCAGGAAGCATCATATTCATCGTCCATGGCACCGGAAGTCAGCTGCTTCGTCGCGCCCGTGGCGACATTCACCGTCCACAGATGCACGCGCTCGTGCGGCAGCCATCCCTGTCCGTCTCCCCGGTAGAACAGGCGCGTATAGTGCCGCGAAACGACGCCCAGTTTCTTCTTCTGTTCGTCAGCTTCCCGGTCAACGGCTTCCTGGTCTTTCCTGACGAATTCCAGAAGGATCGTCGTCCCATCCGGCGACCACGTGAAGTTTGCGATAGTCCCCTTGAGGTCTGTCAGCTGCCGCGCCTCACCGCCGTCGACGTCGATCAGATACAGCTGTGCATCCTGCCCCTCCTTCCGGCTGGAAAGGAAAGCAAGCGT
>CAZEWU010000195.1:0-3442 GCA_964516155.1 uncultured Caldisericota bacterium | reverse complement strand
TTTTTTGACCTTCCGGTGGCGATGGGTATTCTTAAGGCGTCTGGACAGCTGGACGCGCCTCTGGACAGTTATGTTTTCCTGGGGGAGCTCTCGCTTGAGGGAACGCTGCGGCCGGTGCACGGCGTCCTTCCGGCTGTTGCAGGTCTTGCCGCGCTTGATGGTGACAAGACCTACGTGGTCCCAGCTGAAAATACAGGCGAGCTTATGCTCCTTCAGGGAACACGTCTGATCCCCGCCGGGGATCTCGGCAGCGTTGTCCAGGCCCTTACGAATGGGCCGGTGATTCAGGTTGTTCCTCCTTATGAGCCGCCGTCGCAGGCGACACAAACGCCGCTGGACTTCGCCGATGTCAAAGGGCAGGCTGCTGCCAAGCGTGCGATGGAGATCGCTGCAGCAGGAGGACATAACGTTCTGCTCACCGGTGCGCCGGGATCAGGCAAGACCATGCTTGCGGAACGCCTTCCCAGCATCATGCCGCCCATGACGCGGGAAGAAGTCCTGGAGGTGACGACCGTTTACAGCGCGGCGGGTCTTCTTGCAGACGGCGTTGCCATTGTTGAGCAGCGTCCCTTCCGCCATCCTCATCATACGGCGTCCAGTATCGCCGTCATCGGTGGAGGCGCAGCTGCACGTCCCGGCGAGATATCTCTTGCCGATCGCGGCGTCCTCTTCATGGACGAACTGCCGGAATTTCACCGTGATGTCCTGGAGGTCCTGCGTCAGCCACTTGAAAGCGGGTTCATCACGATTTCGCGCGTGCGCCAGACGCTGACCTATCCTGCACATTTTCTGCTGGTCGCTGCAATGAATCCCTGTCCCTGCGGCTGGTATGGCGATCCCGTGCATCCCTGCACATGTTCGGCAGCCGAGGTCCGTCGCTATCGCAGCCGCATCAGCGGTCCGCTGCTGGATCGTTTTGATATGGTGCTTGCTGTTCCGCGTCTGCAGCCGGCCGAGCTGGGCGAATTACGTCCGGGGGAGCCGTCCGGCATTATCCGTGATCGTGTTGTCCGGGCCCGTGAGCGTTCGCGGGAGCGCCTGACGGTCCTGGGCCTGCATGCCAATGCCGATCTGTCCGGACCGCAGGTGCGCAGGATGGTGACCCTTGATCAGGATGCGCAGGCGTTTCTCACGATGGCGGTGACGCGTTTCAGTTTGAGCGGACGGGGGTATGACAAGATCCTCAAGGTAGCGCGAACGATAGCGGACCTTGATGGAACGCAGCGTGTCCGTGTCGAGCACATCAGCGAAGCGCTGCAGTATCGTGCGACAGGTTCGTTTCAGGAACAGTGAAGGCTGTGCGGAACTCCTGACCGGGTTCCTGCGTCCAAGAAAGTACAAGCCCTGCCGGAAGTTCCCGTGCAGGGCTTGTCTGTTATATGGTCGCGTAAGTGGATCAGGATCTACCCGCAGCAGCCGTGTCCCATGTCCGTCGAGCGTTCGCCCGGTTCTTTTGCCAGGTACTTCTCAGGGTCTTTTTCGAAGGAGCTCTTGCACTGTGGACTGCAGAAATAGTAGGTTGCTCCTTTGTAGTCATAAGTGGGTTTGCCTGCATTCTCTTTCACGATCATGCCGCAGACAGGATCGATGTGCTTTGTCATGCTTACCTCCTTTGAACTGGTTCTCCGAGCGGCGCCTTGTTGAGCCGCAGGGAGTTGGTGACGACGTTCACGCTGCTCGCTGCCATGGCAATTTCAGCCAGCACCGGGTGCAGCAGGCCCAGCGCTGCGATGGGGATGGCGATGATGTTGTAGAAAAACGCCCAGAACAGATTCTGCCGTATCTTGGCGAATGCTGCGCGTGCAAGCCGGACAGCCCGGACAACACCCTCCAGGTCACCCCGGACAAGCGTAATGTCGCCGGCTTCAATGGCGATGTCGGTGCCTGAACCGATGGCGATGCCGACGTCTGCCTGCTTGAGGGCGGGAGCATCGTTGATACCGTCACCGACCATGGCGACGGTGTGTCCCTGCTGCTGCAGAGACTTGATCACGGCAAGCTTGTCGGCCGGCAGGACCTGTGCGTAGATCTTGTCAATACCCGCCTGATGTGCGACGGTCCGGGCGGTGCGTTCATTGTCGCCGGTCAGCATGACCGGTGTGATGCCGAGCCTGCGGAGCGCCTGTATGGCAGCAGGTGCTGTTGTTTTCAGCGTATCAGCGACAGCAACGACCATCAGGAGCTGTGCTCCCTGTGCCAGGACTGCAATGGTCTTTCCCTCGTTTTCAAGACGGCCGAGTATTGACCGTGTGCCCGGGAGAGCTGCAGCCAGGAGCTCCGGGGTTATTTTACCGGCGTAATAGGCGGTGCTGTCAATGGTACCGGTGATGCCGGTGCCGGGCAGGGCCGTCGTTCCGATGACCTTCTGAAGAACGATCTCCCGGTCGTGGGCATACCGGGCCACGGCTGCGGCCACCGGGTGCTCAGATCCTGCTTCCAGAGAAGCCAGGAGTGCGAGCCCCGTCGCGTCCGGCGTCATATCGATCGCATCTGTGACAATGGGTCTGCCCTCTGTCAGCGTCCCAGTCTTGTCAAAGACGATGGTGTCTACCTCTTTCATAGTCTGAAGCGCCGCACCATTGCGGATGAGAATGCCGTTCCTGGCGCCGAGGCCGCCTGCAACCATAAGAGCTGTAGGAGTTGCAAGTCCCAGTGCGCATGGACAGGCGATAACCAGAGTGGCGACCGTTGAGAAGACAGCCTGCGAAATATGATTGAGACCGGGATTGACCCAGGGAAGGAACTGGTGTGCCCACAGGGTGATGTCGTGCGCTGTCTCCGGAAAGATCATCCAGACTGCAAAGACCAGTGCTGCGATGACAAGGACGGTCGGTACAAAGACTCCCGTTACTTTGTCAGCAAGGGCCTGGATCGGCACCTTCGTGCCCTGGGCTTCTTCGACCAGGCGGACCATCTGTGACAGGAACGTTTCATTGCCGACCCGGGTGGCTTCGACGTGAAGAAGCCCCATCTGGTTGACGGTTGCGCCGATGACGCTGTCGCCGGGCGCTTTCTCAACCGGCATGGACTCACCGGTGGCCATGGATTCGTCGATTGTTGTGGTACCGGAGACGATGACGCCGTCGGTCGGGATTTTCTCCCCCGGCCGGACGACCATGATATCACCCGGATCGACCTGCTCGATGGGTATCTCGACTTCCTGACCATCGACGATGATGCGGGCGGTCCTGGCACCCAGTTCGATGAGAGAACGGATAGCGCGGGATGCCCTGCCTTTGGCGGAAGCCTCCAGGTATTTGCCCAGCAGGTGAAAGCCCATGATCATCGAACCGACCATGGCGAAGCTTTCGATCTGCATACCGGCGATATTCATGACGCCGGTGGCAAAGGAAGCCAGGGTCCCCAGTGCAATGAGCAGGTCCATGTTGAAGTTGCCGTGGATCAGTGCAACAAATGCAGTCCGCAGGACGGGATATCCGAC
>CAZEWU010000194.1:0-3449 GCA_964516155.1 uncultured Caldisericota bacterium | reverse complement strand
GGACATCGACGCCGAGGTTCATGGCAAAATCGTCGCCGACAAGATACGCGCGCAGAGGCCGCATCATACTCATGACAAGAGGAACAGAGCAAAGAAGACCTCCGCCCGCGATGCCAAAGCCTGAAAGAGATGCTCTGTTGAGCCCCATCCAGGACCAGAACACACTGTTCGAAAGCAAGCCAGGCTTCATAGCAATAATGATCGAGTACAGCGCATTCAGAACATAGGAGAGCGCAAGCCCTGTCAGCAGAAACGCCAGCAGATCATGCCCGACGCGCCTGCTGAGCAGCAGCAGCAGCCCGAGAACGGCAAACGCTCCGAGCAGCGGCGCGACAATCATGACCGGGATGCTCGCCAGCGTGCCCGAGATCCCCAGCAGCGCAACAATGGTAACCGCCAGCTGAGCGCCTCCTGAGACGCCGAGGAGATAACTGTCTGCAAGAGGGTTCCGAAAAGCAGTCTGCAGCAGGAACCCTGAAAGCCCGAGAGACGCCCCCACCAGGATGCCCAATCCGATACGCAGGAGCCTGAGCCAGACGATCTGAGCATCGCCGGAACTCGACCAGCCATGACGCCCCAGATCGCCCAGTCCCTTCATGACCTCCGAAGGGCGCAGGCCGGCGCTCCCGAAGAACACGCTCGCCCCGGCAACTGCCAGCAGGAGCATCGCCGTCCCGAGGAGCGCCGCAGCGTCGCGTTTCGCCGTCCCGGCGTCAGGGTCTGACCGCATGCCGGATAATGTCCGCAATCTGTTCCAGTCCCCTGATCATACGGGGACAGGCACGGTAGATGTAGTCTCCATTGATCTCATAGACGTGGCCGTCCTTGACAGCGGTGATACCGGCAAACGATGCGCGCCCGGTAACGTCGCTGACGCCCATCCCCGAGCCGACAATGATAATATCCGGGTTGTGTTTGATGACGAACTCCTCCGACAGCACCGGCCACTCCGAATCCGTCTCGTCACCGATGTTGTGCCCACCCGCCGTCGTGATGATATCAGAGACATAGGTGCCTTTCCCGGCGCTCGTCAATGGACTGTTCCATATCTCGACGTACACCGATGGACTACGCGGAAGAGAATGCGCCGTGCCGACGATCCCGGCAACAGTTTCCCGCATCGAGAGAGCCGTCTCAAATCCACGATCCGGGACTCCCAGTACGATCCCGAGCTCACGGATCGCATCAGCAGTCTGAAGGATCGTTTTCGGGTCATCAGCATAAACCGGCCTGCCCAGTTTTTTCAATTGATTGACAACGGCCATCGGGGTCCCGTCCGTTACAAGAATGAGATCGGGGGACAGGGCCAGCAGTTTCTCAAGAGAAGGACTGTTGAACGCTCCGATACTCGGGATCTTCGTTGCTTCCTTCGGGTAATCCGTTGAATCCGCCACGGCAATGATGTTCTTTCCCTGTCCTATGGCGAAACAGTCCTCGGCAAGGTTGGGCTCAAGCGTCACAAGACGCATCTTACCGGCCCTGGCCGGGAACGTGTCATGCTGAAAACCCAGGCAGTCCTTCAGCGCAGCGGGGACCCGGAGAGTAATCAGACTCCTTTTTGCCGTCGTCGTACAGGAAGCGCTGCCGCCTGCGTCGGCCACGATGCTCTTCAAGATATCATACGTAACATATAATGTCTGCGCTTTGCCCGACCGATGAAGCAGATCCCTGCGGGTGCTTGCCGTAAATTTCTGATTTACAAGCGTTGCATTCCTGAACTCGTATGCTCCCGTCATGGGACCAAGAGCAAAGTAGACAGTATTCTGGGCCTTTTCAAAGCGCACCGTGCCGCCTGCCGCTTCAAAAAACGATCGCAGTGGAACAGCAACCCCGTTCGCATCAGCAACGGGAAGAAATCCTTTTGGAAAGGTCCCTGCGACGTGCCTGGACCCGGCGATAACAACGAAGGATGAACTTCCGGCCTGAAAATCAATGGAGATTGTGCGTACGGGGGCAGAAGCAGCTGCAGTCGCCCCGTTGCCTGCAGGCGCAAATACCTGAGCAGCCACGAGAGCAAGAACAAGCACAAACGAACAAACAACGCCGAGTCCTGCTTTCCAACCGCCATGCAACGGCCCTTCCGAACTGCCAAACCCATGAACACTGTTCCTAACCGTCATTTCATTCCCCCTGCGATTTTGAGATTTTGTACTCCGGCCGCCTGCGATAAGATCACCATCATCTTTCGCGCAGCCACCGGCTGCACCCGCCCTTGAAAGCGGGCCGCACTTCGCTAGTCGAGGCGGTGTTCCTGCTTCTGAAGCCGCAGGTCTTTCCTCGGCGCACTTTCAGTATACGGGTTCTCCCCTCATGTCAACGCCATACGTCCTTCCCGCATCGTTACTTGTTCCGGCCTGTTCCCTGCCCTGAATATACCTTCAATAAAGGCATTGGAGCATGAGAACTGTCACAGGCAATCTATTTGTTTTATACTGAGGTTATCTGAAGGGAAGGGGAGAAAACGTGATACGTGCAATCAGTCTGGATTTATGGAAGACACTCATCGTCGACCGCGACGACGACGAAGCCCGGCGTGACCGGATCCGGGCGCAGGCTCTTCATGACGCCCTCCTGGAGAGAATACATACCGATGTCCCTGAAGAGACACTCTATACAAGTCTCCGCCGCATCGACGTTCTGCGCCGGGATGTCCGTGAGATGCGCGACTGGACGCTGACCACCACCAATCAGGTCTGCTTTGTTCTTACGCAGGCCAGCGTCTACCCTTCCCATGATCTGGTCGAGGCTATCCTTCCCGCTTACGAAGCATCCATCCTTCAGCTGATGCCGGTCCTCATCGAACCGGACGCACCCCTCCTGCTTGCAGATCTGGCAGAACGGTACACGCTTTCCATGACCTCCAATACCGGCAAGAATCCCGGACGGGTTCTGCTGAAAGTGTTTGACCTGTTGCACATTCGCGCTCCCTTTACACATTTCATTTTCTCAGATGAAGTCATGTACCTCAAACCGGATCAGGGTATCTGGGATGCGCTTGCCCATGCAAACGAGCTTGATCCCGGAGAGATCATTCATGTCGGAGATTCCTACCGCATGGACTATCGCGGAGCACGCGATGCGGGGCTGCAGGCGGTCCTGTTCGGGCAGCACAACAGCATTCCTGCCGATACGCCCTGCATCGCCTCTCTCCGGGAACTCGAAACAATCATTCAGGAGATGAATACATGAAGCTACTTCTTACCGGTTCAGACCTTACCACTGATGGCGTCGTCCGCGTTGCCCGCCGGAATGCCGTTGTTGAGCTCAGCGAGAAGGCGGAAGAGCAAGTCAACCGCGCAGCGCTGTTCGTTCAGAAGATTGTCCAGGACAGAATACCTGTTTATGGCATCAACACTGGATTTGGTTGTCTGTGCAACGAACACATCAGCGCCGGAGATCTCGCTCCACTTGGTGATCCTGCCAAGGTAGATATCCCGGATCTGGTCGAG
>CAZEWU010000193.1:0-3458 GCA_964516155.1 uncultured Caldisericota bacterium | reverse complement strand
AACCACCCGAGCCTCCGCCGCAACCCGTCATGGACCATATGGCCTCCATGCTGGAGCAGGCCCAGCTGATCGCCCGCGATCTGAGACCGACGCAGCCGCCTACACCGATGGCACAATTGCATACAGCTCCTGCGGAGCCCCAGGCTGAAGCCTCTGCCGAACCAGAGGTCGATGAAGTCCTGCAGGCGTCTCCGCCGCCGGAACAGACAGTCCCGGAAGAACCTGTTGCAGAACCACCGCCTGCCGTCGATATCCCGTCGGCCGCCCCGCCTGAGCAGAAACAGCCTGCACCACAGACGACCCTGCACGAAGCCAACCGGCTCCTTGCGGATTCAAAGTTTGAAGAAGCGCTCCAGGCTTTCCTTATTCTCAGTCAGAAGCAGTAACGGACCTGAAGGCTGTCAATCTGTTCTGTGAACAAAGTCATACTGTCCACCGTCTAACCACAGGTGAGATGATGAGACAATTCGTAGCAGTCATGACAGTAGTTCTCCTGATAGGATTCGCGGCAGTTCCCTGTGTCTGTGCAGACACTATTTATGCGCAGAACAGAGAGCTGTTCGCGGTACGCACGCGGGAGAGTGGCAGCCTTGTAAGGCAGCTGAATGCAGATGTCCTCGAGGAGAAACGGACAGGAAAACAGTTCCCCCGCATGTTCAGCAGTCAGAACCCCGGTTATCATTACTATCAGAGGCAACTGCAGATTCTCGTCAAGCTGATGGAGCGTATTACGCGTGATCAGCGGACAAGCGATCAGCTGCTGAATGATATCGTTGCCGTTGAGCAACGCAACGGCGGCAACGCCGCCTGGACTCTGCTCAAACGCGGCATCAGCGGACAGGACCGCTTCCTGAAGACTCTTGACCGGGCGCATGCCCTTTGTTTAACGTGCAGATCAGTCCGCATGAGACTCTATCTTCTTGGCGAGCCCTATCCATGATGTTCGGCGTCATCCCCGGTCTTGTGACCGCCCGCCTGACGGGTTTTCTCGGCGGTGTCATTGTTGGACCGCTGGTCATGCTGCTTATGGTCCGATATGAACAATACCGTCTTCCCGGCCGGCTGACCTGGCCGCGGGCACTGCTCGCTTCGTCGATATCATTTCTCCTGGTATTCGCACCCCTCCTCCTGCCGGATGTGGAAGATCTGCTGCAATTTCCGGCTCTCCGTCAGGGCTTCCTGGCCCTCCTTCCATGGGCGTTCCTCTGGTTTATCGCCACGTTTCTGCTTTCCTGCCGGGTCATTGCCGCCCTGTTCAGGATCCCGTTCCGGCAGGCAGTCTCATGGTGGGGCATCGCCTTCACTGTGACTGCAATCTTCAGCTGGGCCGCCGCGCTTGGCCTGACGCTCCTTGTCCGTTACGTCATACTGCCGCGCTTTACTGATTTCTTTTAGCCGGGCATGTCCCTCGATTTTGACGCTCTCATGAACATGTGCGCAGATGACGTGTACGCCTACCTGGTTTCCCGCATGGGCAACCGTTTTGACGCAGATGACGTTTTTCAGGCTACGTTCCTCAAGGCCCACCGGTTCCTGTCTTCCTTCCGGGGAGAGTCAAACCCGAAGACCTGGGTCATGCGTATTGCCATGAACGAAGCATCCAGTTTCCGACAGCGACAGGGACGGGAGTTGCCTCTGCTGGCATCCGAAGACACGATTGTCCAGCCGGACGCGAATTCCTCCATGTACGACCCGGTACGTGCCGAGGAGGAAGACGACGTGGACAAAGGACTTCAAAACCTGTCGCCGGAGCTCCGGGATGTCCTGTTCTTCTATTATTACAAGAACATGCCCTATGAAGATATAGCAACGCTCATCGAGAAACCGGTGGGCACCGTAAAGTCGCGCCTTTTCCGCGCGAAGGAAGAGCTCAGAGCTTTCCTGGAGGCACATCATGACCATCGAACGCCCGGACGATGAACTTGAACGGCTGTTGCACGCACATTATCATACAGTGTTTGACGGTCTCAAACCACCGCAGGATCTGATGGAGAGCACCAGAAGCAGGGCAAGCGCCAGCCGGGAGCACCATTCCCGTTTGGCGCCTCTGCTCGCCTTCGCTCTGGCCGGCGCTTCGTTTGTCATCGTCCTTCTCTCGTCACGAATGGCGGAGATCCTCCTTAATATGTAGCCTGGACTATTTTTTCCAGTTCCCGAAAACTGTCCCTGGTTTCCTCAAAAACCAGGGACAGTTTGTTTTTTTTCCTGGTATGCTATAGTGCTTTCAGCAAGAGGAGAGACACAGAGTGAAGCAGAACAGACATGGCGCACCGAGGACGCTGATCCTTCTGAGATATGTGATTCTTATCTCCGGGAGCATCTGGTGGCTGATTGTTATGTTGAGCCATGCCAGGACCTCCAGGTCTATCCTGACACCCGTTCTGCTCCTTGCAGGAATCGCGTTCAACATCGCTCTTGATGTTGTCCAGCGTACGTCGCAAAGCTCACGCGCAGTCCAGCTGCTGTTACGTCACCAGATGCTGTTTGATTGTATTACCCTGAATCTGTTCCTTGGTTCCCTGGCGTCCCCTGTTCTGACAGGAGAACCAGTATACTGGGGCGGTACGCGGATCCTTCCCTTTGATATCACGTTCATTACAGGCGGCATCCTGATCGTTCTCGCTTCGATCCTTCTGCAGAATGAACTGTTCTTTGTTTATCTTGGCACAACGCTGGCCAGCATTGTCGCCGGGCAAGTCATTATTGTTGCGCTGCGGCAGAACATCAGCTTTTCCTCTGCGTTTCTGCTAGTAAACTGGGGGTTCACGGCAGGTGGACTTGCCAGCATCGCGGGCATCGGCATCTTTACCTACCTTATCGGTAACAGCAAGAAACGCGACTTCCAGGTCATGAGTCTGCGCATTGCAGAAGCCACCCGGGATCGGGAGCGCTCGCAGGCCGCCTTTCACAAACTTTCGTTTCTGACCGCCATTATCCACGATATGTCATCGTCTCAGACATATCAGCAAGCCCTGGAGACCATTACCGACCGCGCCGCCCTGTTCTTCAACGCAGACGACGCCCTGATCGCAACTATCGATTCAGATCTGAAACATCTGTCCGTTGCAGCGGCCAAGAGTGAATACCGTGAACAGTTTTCCGGATTACGCATTACGCGTGGCGAGGGCATCCTCGGTCGCGTCTTTGAAGGCGATGCACCCGAGCTCATCAAGAATGCCATGCTGGATCCCCGTGCCGTTCAGATTTACGGAACGCCGGAGGAGCCGGAATCGATGATGGCGGCCCCTCTCCGAAAAGGCAGCCAGAAGTACGGGATCGTTTCTGTGAGCCGCATCGGAATCGAGAATCCGTTCACCGAGGATGATCTGGCGCTCTTCACCTCCTTTGCCAACATTGCCGCTTCTATTTTCGACAATGCAACGATGTTCGAGGTACTCAAACGCAAGAACTTCACTCTGACCGTTACCAACCAGCTGTCATCGGCCATCCTTTCACCC
>CAZEWU010000192.1:0-3473 GCA_964516155.1 uncultured Caldisericota bacterium | reverse complement strand
CGTGCAGCCAAGCGTCTCGACGGCTGACAGACGTTTGATCAGCGCATGACGTTTTGCCATACGCTGGACGCCCATCGCCAGGGACAGCGTCACGGTGGGCAGCAGCCCCTCCGGGACAAAAGCGACGATCATCCCCATGGCAAAGATGAAGCTCTCGGCGACTTTTGTCTTGGCAACCAGGATCGCGGCGACAAAGAAAAACACGCCCATGCCGACGGCAATAAAGGAAACCATCTTGGTCAGCCGTCCCAGTTCTTTTTGAAGCGGACTGAGCTCTTCCTTCTGACTCTGGGTCAATCCGGCGATCTTTCCGAATTCGGTGCTCATGCCGGTGGCAAAGACAACGGCCTTCCCGGCGCCGGCGGCGACATTCGTCCCGGTGAATACCAGGTTCGGCTGCTCCGTATGCGACAGTTCGCTCCCCGGCATCGCTTCTTTTGTTTTGCGCACCGCGCGCGATTCGCCGGTCAGCGTGGACTGATCGCACCGCAGATCATTATCCTCCACCAGCCGGGCATCGGCAGAGATCCGATCCCCCTCCGCAAGCAGAATGACATCTCCGGGCACCAGGTTCTCCGCCAGGATACGCTGTTCCGTCCCGTCGCGTATGACATTTGCATAGGCGGGAAGCAATTTACGCAGCGCTTCCGTGGCTTTCTCAGCCCGGTACTCCTGCATGAAGCTGAACACGCCGTTGATGATGTTGACCAGCCAGATGGCAATACCCAGCTGCGGCATCTGCGCAATGAAACCAATAATGCCGCCGACCCACAGAAGGATCGCCATCAGGTGCGTAAAGTTTGACAGGAATTTCCAGATAAGCGGCTTGCCCTTCACTTCCTGGATCGTGTTGCTGCCGTAGTGCTGCAGGCGTTCTTCTGCTTCCGCCCCGGTCAGTCCCTGCACACGGGTCTCCAGAGCGGCATATACCTCCGAAACAGGCAATCCATGAATCGCCTTCCGGGGATCAACGTTCGTGGTGTTACTTTCTATATTCGCCATGATAGTTCACACAACCTCTTCTTCCAACAGACTTCTTCTGTTCTCGCCCGGCGCAGGATACACAGTTTGCACCTATTCCATTGTCGGGAAGCTGTAATATGCTGGAACAGATCTCTCTGTTCCTCCGGCGGCACGCTTCTACACTGCCAAAACTAATATTTTATTACGAATAGTGCCCTTGAACAGGAGCATATTCCTCCAGATGGTGAAGAAAACCGGGGCCGCCGCACTTACGCAGGAGGACAGGAGGTCAATGCAGAACGACGCCGAGGCTATCGCCAGGACGCAGGATCACAGGAGTATTGTCTGCCATAAGAACAGTATAGGCGGCTTCTGTCGAAGCAGAAACCGCCCGGATGTCGCGCAGAAACGCCTGTTTAACGCGCCCTGTAGTATTTGATCATGGCGATCAGACGGGGCAATGCATCATCCCCCACGTTCCAGATGTCCGGCAGGAAGCCGGTACCTTCGGTGAAGACCTCCGGATTGTACAGGCTCAGCCAGTTGCCGCACCGTACCATCAGCTTCGAGCTGGGCAGAACGACCTGGACCTCTGCATTGGAGAGCATGCATCCAGCAGTGTTAGTCCCGACGATGACCACGTTTTTCATCGTCTTGAGCTCTGAGATGATATCCTCGCCGCTGGAGGCATCCCCCGTATCGACCAGGACAAAGATCACATTCTGATTCTCAGACTGTTCCAGAGGCGAGTAGCTGGTCAACTGCCAGGAGTTTTTGCCATTCTGATAGGATTTCATGGAAGATTCGACCATCTGCTTCCCCGCGTCAGACACCTTTGACTGATTCTGAAGGGCTTTCGCTAGAATATACATTCCCGCCCGGCTCTGCAGCTCAATCTGGTCGCTCCCTGTCGCTGACCACTGGAGATCCCTGTTGCCGGTATAATTCTGCCTCCACTGCAGGAAGTAACTGTCGTCCCCTCCTATGTTGCCGCGGATGTCCAGGACAAAAGCCTTCTGATCCTTCAGGGCGGTACCGCCGGCTGCGAAGTCCTCGCAGGTCGTATCCTCCGCGCTTTTGTCATAGCAGCGCCGGTAACTGATGACCGGGATACCGCTAATCACCTGCTTCCGGTACGCAGGATCGTCCGTCAGACTGGAATCATTCGACCACTGCAGCGTGAGCGTGTCGGACACCTTGCTGCTCCGGTAGACGATCGGAATTGCCGGGTCTCTGTCACGGAACCTGCTGACTGGATACATACCGCCGGCGTAGTACACCAGCTTTCCTTCCGGACTGATAGAGAGCTTCATGACGGCGGCTGGGTCTTTCCCGTCGACCGTGTCGACGTACAGCTTCTTGCCATCCTGGACCTTGAAGAAGCCGTTTTCATCCTTCTCAAATGTGGTCTCTTCGCTGTGAAGATAGTACGTATGGTCGATGAAATTCCGGTTATCTATGCTGAAATGGGTGTCCTGAATAAACGAGAGATGCTCGATCAGCAGATTCTTGAACTCCTCCGTCGAAACGGTCCCTTCCTTTTTCAGGTCGGCAAGGATGGCGACCTTCGCCTTTCCAAACTTCGCGTCGCCGCCAAAATACCCGTAGGGTCCATAGCAATGCTGCAGGACACGGAATAGCAGGTCGGTATCGGCAGAAGCCTGCTTGAATGTCAATCGTCGTGACATCCGGGGACGCAGCGCTCTTGTAGTCAGTCAGTTCCTGAAGCTCTTTCCCGGAAAAACCGATCTCCTTCGCGGGAAGTTGCTCCTCGTACTTCGCGATATCCTGCTCCGGCGCGAGCTTCAGATCGGCCGCATGCGCAGCGTCGAACTGCGCGATCTTTCCCGTGAAGTCCGCGTTGAAATACGTCTCCTGGCCCGCCGCAAGAGCACAGGGCGTCATCAGGAGTGCGATGACGACAATCAGACAGCATGCCTTAACGATCCATGATTTTCTGTACATCTTTTACCTCCCCCTGAACCCCGGGGCGCCATACCCCTGCCCTTTGTTAGACAAGCGTTCTATCATAAAATAGTTTATAATCAAGGAATACGGGGCAGGTCCCCGGAGGTGAGAGAATGTGCGATACGATGGGGTTTATTGCCGGCGATACGGCGTTTTTTGCCAAGAACAGCGACCGCAGTCCCAACGAGCCGCAGGTCCTGGAGTACCATCCGGCGCGGGCGGGCCGCTTCCCTGAACAGCAGAAGGTCACCTACATGGACATTCCCGACAGCCGGGGCGAAGTCCATGCCACACTGCTCTCCCGACCGGCATGGATGTGGGGCGCCGAGATCGGCGTCAACGATTGCAGCGTCTGCATCGGCAACGAAGCGGTCTTCACCAGGGGCGCCTACGGCAGGACGGGTCTCACGGGAATGGACCTCGTACGTCTTGGACTGGAACGCGGTGACTGCGCAGAACAAGCTATGACTGTGATCACCGGTCTGCTTGAGGAATATGGCCAGGGCGGCAACTGCGGCTTCGATCACCGGTTTTTCTATGAC
>CAZEWU010000191.1:0-3477 GCA_964516155.1 uncultured Caldisericota bacterium | reverse complement strand
CCTCTGAAAAGGCTGAAGACATGGCTAAAATACTTGAAATGGGGTTTGAAGAAGAGCTCGATAAACATGGTGCGACGATCATTGAATGGGCCGAACGGTCTGGCAGTCTTCTGTCCATGTACGAACGCATTGAGGTGCATTTTACAGTGGAAGATGAGCAGACACGGCGGATTGTTCTGCGTGACTATTATCGGCCTTCATTGATTGCGAGGTGTTTTGGTGTCGGAGCAAATAACTCTGCTCATTAATACTGCGACAATTTCCGGTGTCATAGGAATTGGCAGGAACAGCAGTGTGGCATCTGAAGTCCATCTTGAGCTTTCCACTTCGTCTAATACGGTTGTTCAGGCTATTGACGAATCGTTCGCGGAGGCTCAATGTTCCGTCCATGACCTGAGTACGGTTCTTCTTGTAAAAGGACCGGGAACATTTACCGGTTCGCGCGTCGGGGTCAGTATTGCCAAGGCTATTGCATATGCCTGTTCCTGTCCTCTTCTTTCTGTTACGACGCTTCAGGCTGTCGCGATGACGGCGGTGTTGCAGAATAAAAGCGTTTCAAGCGGCCATGTCTGGGCATTGCTGGATGCACGCCGTCATGAGTTCTATGTGCAGGAATTTGTTGAGAAGGGCGGTACTGTGGATTCCGTGGAAGAAGCAAAGTGCCTGGGACAGGAGCTCTTCTATGACATGTATAATCAAGCCGGACTGGTAGCCTGTGCTTTTCCTGCCGGATCAGTTCCGTCGATATGCCGGCCTCACGGAGGCAGTGACAGTTCGTGGCTCTTCGGGTGCTATCCGGATTGTTCGGGAATTCTCGCCCTGAAGCCGTGTGCTCGTACAGAGGATCCTTTTGTTCTTGAACCGCTGTATCTGCGAAGCACTGAAGAATTGTTCGATAAACCGAAGGAAACATAATGATGCTTGAAGATACGATTGTTGTGCGGGCGGCGAGTGTCCGTGATCTCAAGGCTATATGGGAGATCGAGGAAGCATCGTACGCAACCCCATGGCCCAAAGAAACTTTTTTTGTCGATATTACATTCAATGCAGATGCCAAATATTTCGTAGCATTGCGGGAAAAACGCATTGTTGGATTCATCGGGGGCTGGTTCAAAGAAGGGAAACTGCACATTGTCAATGTGGCGACACATCCGGATTTCCGTGATCACGGCGTGGCCCGGCATCTGATATCCTTCTTGTTGAGCCTTGCCATTGACCTCAAGGCTGAATCAGCGTTTCTTGAGGTACGGCGATCGAATGCAGGGGCTCAGAAACTATATGAGGATCTGGGGTTCGTCGTTTCGGGAATACGGCCGATGTATTACCCCGACAATATGGAGGACGGCCTTGTTATGACAAAGGAGCTCAGCGTTGTACATCTTGGGAATTGAGACTTCGTGCGACGATACGGCGGCGGCTGTTGTCGATGAGACAGGACTTGTTCTGTCATCCGTCATTTCGAGTCAGGATTCGTTCCACAGAAAATATGCCGGTATCGTTCCGGAGATAGCTTCAAGACGTCATACGGCAACGATCATTGCCTCGGTCGACGAAGCGCTTCTGCAGGCGGGACTTCAGTTGCGGGATGTGGATGGCATTGCCGTCACCTATGGCCCGGGACTCATCGGCTCCCTTCTTGTTGGCGTTGAAACGGCCAAGGGGCTTGCTTATGCAAGCGGAAAGCCATTGATTCCGATCAATCATCTGGAAGGGCATATTATGGCTTCCTTTCTCCGGGAAGAAAACAACCCGCAGCCATCACTGACGGGGGATGATTTTCCGATCCTCGCTCTTATCGTTTCGGGGGGGCACACTGAACTTGTGTTCATGGATCGGTGGCTGCACTACCGTGTGCTTGGTGCTACGCGTGACGATGCGGCTGGCGAGACGCTCGACAAGTTTGCCAAATACCTTGGCCTCGGCTATCCGGGAGGACCTGTCATCCAGAAAATAGGTGCGACCGGTGATCCCTCCTTTCATGCATTTCCACGCGTGATGTTCAGCAGAGATGGATTTGAATTCAGTTTCAGTGGCCTCAAGACGGCCGGCATCAACTACGTCAAATCGCTCCAGCAGACTGACATTGCAGCGCATCTGCCTGATATTGTTGCCAGTTTCGAGGCAGCCGTTGTCGGGGAGCTGGTGACAAAAACTCTCCGCGCAGCACGGGAGCTAACTCCCCGCGCCATTACAGTGGTCGGCGGTGTAGCCGCCAACAAGCGCCTGAGAAACGGATTTGCCAAGGCAGGACTTCCCCGCAGCTATTTTCCGCCGATGCGGTATTGCACCGATAACGCCGCCATGATTGCATATGCCGGGGTAAGGAGATATATGCAGGGCGTCAGAGCCCCGCTTGATCTTGACGCTTGCTCCTCTCTGGGAATCGAGGATAGTTCTGTCGAGTTCTGAGGTCCTTTCTCTGCAGGACTGGCCAGGTCATTGCATAGATTTGCTCGTCGCCAATAATAGAGACTGCAGGACGTGTAATCTCGTATACGTTGAAACGGAGGCATGCAATGGACATTCTTACAGAAGGAAAGCCATTCAGCGCACGTGGAAATGGGGATATCGGCTGTCTTGTTATGCAGGGATTTACGGGCACTGTCGGCAGCATTCGCTATTATGCTCAACAGCTTGCTGCAAAAGGTCTTTCTGTGGAAGCGCCACGGTTGACAGGCCACGGCACTCAGTGGCAGGATGTCAACAAAGCTCATTATACCGATTGGACGCAGGATGCTGAGCATGCCTATCAATTGCTGGCAAAATGCTGTAAGAAGGTTTTTGTCACAGGGCTTTCGATGGGCGGGACGCTTATCTTGTATCTCGCAGAACGTCATCCGGAGATCGCTGGTGTGATCCCCGTTAATGCTCCAGTTTTTCTCACGGACAAAAGAGCGCTCTTTCTTCCCATCGTCAGGCACCTCATCGCGTCAACGCCCGCCATTGCTTCCGACATCATGGAACCGGGAGTCGTTGAACCGGCGTATGACAGGACGCCGACGTCTGGTGCATATGAAATGTCAAAACTACTTGCGATCACCCGGAAGGATCTGAAATGTATAACGCAGCCCATCCTTATCATGCGTTCATCTCATGACCATGTGGTGCCCCATGAATGCGGTCCATACATTTTGCAGCATGTTTCTTCCGCAGACAAGAACATAATTGTATTCGAGAATTCAGGCCATGTTGTGACCATGGATTACGATAAAGATGCGGTTGTTGAACATGCCTGGCAGTTCATTCAGCGCATTGCGTGACAAAACACAGGTTAAGGATTTAAAAAAAGGCGAGAAGCAGAGATGCTTCTCGCCTTTTATCTTTTTGTCTACTGGCATTCACTGGTAGCGCCGAGGAGAGTCGGACTCCTGTTTGGGGATTGAGAGCCCCCCGAACTAACCACTGTTCTACAGCGCCTTAACTGGCTGAGGAGGATGGATTCGAACCATCATCGGTAGATCCAGAGTCTACTGTCCT
>CAZEWU010000190.1:0-3483 GCA_964516155.1 uncultured Caldisericota bacterium | reverse complement strand
GGAATGATCAGAGCATAATCTCAGCTATCAGGGCTACCTCGACCGGAGCATTCATAGGAAGCGATGCGCCTCCGACAGCAAAACGGGCATGACGCCCGCTCTCTCCGAAAAGCGCCACCAGCAGGTCGGAAGCACCATTGACAACCCTGGGAGCGTCGGCGTATCCCGGAGCGGTCTGGACAAAACCCTGGACCATGCTGATGCTTTTGATGCGGTCCAGTGTCCCGACAACGGATTTCAGCGCCGCAAGACCGTTGATGACACAAATGCGGGCAAGTTCATATGCTTCCTGCGTCGAGATATCTGCCCCGACGCTTCCTGTTTTCTTGACCTGACCGCCTACAACCGGCAGCATACCTGAGACAAATGCCAGGTTGCCGGCGATCTTGACAGGAACATAACTCCCGACAGGCTTCGCCGCTTCCGGCAGAACAATCCCCAGCTCGGCCAGTTTCTCTTCTATCGCCATATCTACCTCCTGTTACAATGTGGTGATTTTTATCTCTGACAGTATATAACATAACCGGGGCGTTCGTCATGAGACAGTGCCGGCTTCTCTGTCAGCATGCAATGACGAACCGGCCGGAGGTTGTCCCATACGTCAGTCCCCATCAAGGGCCGCACGGCAAAACCAAATCATACGTCATCACGCCCGGCTTCTGGATCTTTATCCTTTCATTTCTCCGCTTCCTCCTTCTTCACCGTGTCTTATGAAAAGGAAAAGTGAATTTTCACGGCTGATGTTGCATAATCCTGAGGTGAAAATCGCTCATCGTGCACGTAGCTATCGTTCGCGGTCAAAGTCATAATAGCGTCTCTATGACTGCATATCACCACGTGGTGATGCCCTATCGGAAGCCCGTCTCGGTGTCATCTCCTATGAACAGTGCCTTACACGTTACCTGTTTTTTTCAAAATGTGCTATAATACGCGTGTACCTTCCCAGTCGCGGGGAAAAGCGCGATAAAAAGTACGAAAGGAGACTGCATGAACAAGGGAGAGCTTGTAGCCAGAATCGCCGACATGACGAAGATGACCAAGAAGGAATCCGAGACTATGGTCAACGCATTCATGGACGCCGTCAAGGAAGCCATGAAGAAGAACGACAAGGTTGCACTCGTCGGGTTCGGCACTTTCGGCGTCAAAGAGCGCAAGGCACGCAAGGGCGTCAATCCCAAGACCCTGAAGGCAATCACCATTCCGAAAAAGAAAGCCCCATTCTTCAAGCCCGGTAAGGCCTTGAAGGATGCCATCGCCAAGAAGTAGTTTCGTTGGCATAGAAATGACAAGGCGGTGCAACAGCACCGCCTTTTTTGTTTGCCCTTACTGTGTATCAGTCATGCGGACCCAGATCGTCCGGCTGCGCGTGAGATCAACATCGCTGGGACCGCTTTCAATACGCATGAAAAGCGATTGAGGGTGCCCGCCAATCATTGCGTCCTCCAACGCCAGACTGATCGTCGCCTTGTTGTGCGCCACCGGGATCGTCATGGGTTTTGCAGAGGGATGCAGCAGATCGGTCACCGTTGCGCTCGAGCTTCCTCCGCGATAGCTGATGCGCAGTTTCGGAAGAGAGGCAAATTTTTCCATCCCACGCAGAGGAAAGATGGAAACCTCGAAATTATCCAGTCTCCCTAATATATGACCCAATTCAAAAACAAGCGCGATACTGTCCGTCGTCCTGACGACCATACACTGTCGTACAACAGGCCGATTCTCATCACGCAGGCGATTGGGAGGAAAGAAAAAGCGCGCCAGCTGGATGGGGTCCACCTTGTTCGTCAGGTCTGGAGGAGCAAAGAACACCTCGCTGCGCCGCGCAAAAGCAATCAGCGTCGCTACCGGCAAAAGCTCTGAAGCATGCGCCTGAATGGCACGTGTTTTGACGCCGACCTCGGCAGGAGTCAACTGAACGTATTCCTGATGCAGATTTAGCAGACGCGCTCCGGGTGGAGCGTAAGCGTCCGCAAAGGGCGCATAGCGAAGAGGTCTCGGCCAGCCATTCACATGGACGGCATATTCAAGCCGCCGCGGATGCACCTTAAGATCTTCCAGCGCCGCAGTCACGACGAGTCCTGTCGTCTGATGGTCCGGATGATTGTCGATCATGTTCGGATAAGCAATAACAGTCGGCTGAAAAGAAGAAATAACATGCTCCACATCTGCAAGAAGGTTCGTTGCCGTCTGCGACTGTCCATGGACGACGGACTCTGCATAGGGGACCGCGGTTGCGTTAGTAACGCCGCTGCGGTACGGTCTGGACGTCCACCGTGTCAGAAAGATATCGGAAAGGCCCAGGTCCGGATATCCGAGAAAAATAAGATCGTTCTGCGGGACGCCGAGAACAGACGCCGCGGCACGCGCTTCCTGTATCCGCCTGTGTCCTATGTCGCGGTACTGCGCCGGCGTCAGGGCAAGCTTTCGCCAGAAGACCACCGGCCCGACAATGTTGTGATCTCCGGCTGTCATCCACAGAATACGTACCTGAGCACCTACTTTCAGAGCATGCTGGATTAATCCGGAGCAGGCAATGGATTCATCGTCGGGATGAGGCGACACCACGAGCAGACGGTCGGATTTCGTCAGGGTCACTGTCTCATGGACCGCCGGCATGACCTCCCTGGGGATCTCGGTCATGACAAAAGCTCCGCCGATGATACCGGCCGCGAGAACCAGCGCTGCGACCACGGTCGCCATATGTAGATTGCGTGTACTCTCATTCTTACCATGTTTCATAGGCAGTTTATTGTACGCTTTGCAGAGCAACGGGTCAAGCACAGCTCTGCATGCTTTTGACGTCTCTTTCGTTTACCGTACAATAAGACATATGTCAGGAAAGGAGATAACCATGCACAAGCTTGTAAGAGAGCTAACAGGCGCCTACGCAGTCTCGGGAGATGAACAGCGGCTCCACGACATTCTGCGCAGCGCACTGAGCGGGATCGCCGACGAGGTTCATGACACACCGCTCGGCAACCTGATCGCCGTCCGTAAAGGTATATCGCGCGAGCATTCCATGCTGTTCGCCGCGCATATGGATGAAGTCGGAGGATGGGTAACAAGGATCAATGACAAGGGATTTCTCGGGTTCACCTGCCGCTCTGTCGACCCGCGCGTGTGGCCGGGTCTTCAGGTCGTCGTTCACGGCATCCGGCAGGTTCCCGGCATCATCGGGCTCAAACCCGTTCATGTCATGTCACCGGACGAACTGGAGAAACCTGTTGCACAGGACGAACTGTGGATCGACACCGGGCTTCCGCGGGACCAGGTCGTCACACTGGTCCCCATTGGATCAACAGTCAGCTTTACCGCCGGTGTTTCCACTCTTCTGAATGACCGCTTCTCTGGAAAAACACAGGATGACCGCCTCTGCGCCATCGCCCTGATCCAGGCGCTCGAACTGCTCAAGGAAACGAGCATCCCCTACGACCTCATCATGGCCTTCACAGTCCAGGAAGAGGTCACCGGAAACGGAGCATGGAC
>CAZEWU010000189.1:0-3504 GCA_964516155.1 uncultured Caldisericota bacterium | reverse complement strand
TCCAAAGCCTTGTCCTTCAGAAGTTTACGCGTTTCTTCCCCGCTCTGAGGGGCAAGCACTAAAGCCAGGACTGCTCCAAAAATACTGCCGAGCAGGATCCCTCCCATAAAAGTGCCAAATCCATTGCGCTCGCTCATGATTTCCTCCTAAGAATAAAAGTCCTGAAGAACCTGTACCCTACCATGATATTCATTGCCGTATTGACAATATGTACAAGCCCTTCCGTATTTCCTGAAGTCGTAGCAGGAAGAGTCCGTACTGCTGTATCAGCCGAAGCTGTCAGTTTTGTCAACTGATTTGCCAGTCGGTTGAAGTTCCCCTCCGAAACCCGTGTTGATTTCATGAGTTCTGTTGTTTCTCTCTTGATGTCGGCCACCTGAGACTCGAGATCGGACAAGACGTCTGCAACGCTTTTTAAGAATTCTTTGATTGTGCGCCAGACAACGACGGCGCCAACAATAATCGCAATAATGCCAATAGTGATAACGGCATCAAGAACCCAGATCGCATTAGCATTCATGTATGCCTGAGTACCTCCTGATCCAGTTTCTGAGTGACTTTACCAACAAGATTCAGTCTTCCGGAGAGATAGCGTGACAGTATAACGCTCGGAACGACAAGAGCAAACCCAAAGACGATTGAGAAGCCGCTGCTCCATCCTGTACCCAACCTGAGTGAAAGAGCAAGGCCGTACCCTGCAAAAACTCCGGTAAGAAAAGCAGCGAGGGGAATCCCATACATTACTGCGGATGCTTTGAGAAAAACAGAATCATCAATGACAAGTTCTACATTGTCACCGATCAGGATATCGGACGGAGCGGTAGCTGTTACAATGGAGTCGTGTCCTTTTCCCCCCGTACAGAGTCGTGCTAACGAACATGCAGCACAACTTTCTTGTGTGGCTAACTGGACTGTCACTGTATTCTGTTGACGCTGAATAACCCGCCCACGATCAGTTTGCATGGGCCCTCCGTTTCCCGTCTAGAACCATACAGTCACCCCACAAGGTCGTGCCTTGATGAAGCTTTTGAACCCGCTTATGCAGGTGGAAGCATAAAGTTCCCAGTTTCAAGAACGCTGCGAAGCGCTCGTATCCACAGGGCGTCTGCCTCCGAGTAACTTGTGTTGGCTCAAACTCATCAAGCGAGTTCACGAGCATCGCAGGGTGACACATCACTATTATATGGAAAACAACACAAATTCCAATGAAGACGGGAAAACGCTCATGATTGTGCTACTCCTGCTTCCGAAGCATAGTACTCAGTTCACCTGCGATATCTGCCATTGCAACTGTGGACTGAAGTCCCCGGGTGAGATCCTTGACCGTGCAGGTATTTGCAGCGAGTTCGTCGTCACCCAGGATAAGAGCGGCACGCGATCCCCGTTTTGAAGCACGGGCGAGCTGTTTCCCAAAGTTGTCACAGCGTACGTCGAGGTCGATGCTCCATCCAGCTGCGATCAGAGATTTTCGCAACTCAAAAGCTGCCGGTGTCGCCTGTTCTGAATGAACAATATAGGCTTTTGGAACGGCGAGGGATGTGGTGAGATCAGGATAGCGAGCAGCGACAACTGTTGTGAGCCGTTCGAGCCCGGCTCCCCACCCTACTGCTGGTGTCATGGGACCTCCCAGCTGATGGATCAGGTAATCGTATCGACCTCCGCCGAGCAGAGCATTTTGAGCTCCAAGGTCTTCAGACATAACCTCGAAGACGGTTTTTGTATAGTAGTCAAGGCCACGCACAAGCCGATGGTTGAGGCGATATTTGATGTGAAGTGCATCAAGGGTTGCAAGCAACCCATGAAAATGGTCTCTGCACTCATCACAGAGAAAATCGACAGAGCGTGGAAGGGACTCAAGAAAGACAGGGTCCTCACGTTTGCAATCCAGAACACGGAGCGGGTTGTCATTCATGCGTCTTTTGCAGTCATCGCACAGCTGTTCCTCGTGTGCGGCGAGCGCAGCGCGCAGGGCTTCTTTATAGGAAGGTCTGCACTTGGCGTCGCCGATACTGTTTATATCGACGGAAAGTTGCGAGAGGCCAAGTCTTGAAAGCATCGTCATGACCATGTCAATGACTTCTGCATCCTGAACAAAGGACTGTTCGCCAAGCGCTTCGACGCCAAAACTGTGAAACTCGCGTTTCCGGCCGCTTTGCGGCTGTTCATAGCGGAAAAATGAGCCGGCGTAATAGAACTTGCTGGGAGATGGCTGGAGGTTCAGTTGATGTTCAATATAAGCACGGCAGGTTGCAGCTGTGCCTTCGGGCCTGAGGACGAGATGACGTCCTTTTTTGTCGGGAAAATTGTACATTTCCTTTTCAACGATATCGGTACTTTGTCCTACTGATGTTGAGAACAGTTCTTCCATTTCTATCGTAGGAGTCCGGATTTCTCCATACCCGTATGCTTTGGCCGTTTCAGCCATGATATGTTCTACATACTGCCACAACCATATTTCGGGCGCTATGATGTCACTTGTTCCCTTGACTGATTTGATTGTGCTCATGAACACCTCCCAACCTGTATGGCTGTCAGTATATCTGTCACCCGTGAAAAAGAAAACGTACTATCGTGGAGATCTTTTTCCATGCCGGCATATTGAAACTGCCAGTTTATCACTCCCTCCTGTCCGCCCTTTCTTGTACATGCAGCAACCGACGATATAATTACGATTCTGCAGTTGTAGGTCAGACCTAACGTAAAAAGTCAGCCAGAACAAGATGGACAAAAGGTGGAAATGTATGGCACAGACTCATGGAAAGGCCGGAACGACAACGTATCAGAAAGGAGATCGCCTTGTACAACGGACCTTTGCTCCCATTTTTGTCACGGGTGTTTTGACATACTTCTTTTTCCATTTCGGTGCCAAGTTCCGTGCAATTCCGAGTGTTGTGCGCATTTTCTTCCTGGGCGGGCTCTTCCTTTACTGTATCGAACGAGTCTATCATCTCGAGGTCGTTGCAAACCGTTATTATAACGGAGCAGGTGGAGAACGCCTGGTGGGATCTATTCTTGCGCGGCTTCCTGATGAATTTCATGTCTTTAACAGTCTCAGTTTTTATGCTGGAGACGTGGACCACGTTGTCGTAGGGCCTACTGGCGTTTTTGTCATCGAAACGAAGAATTATGCTGGAACCATCACTTGCAGGGAAGGTCATTTGTGCAGGAATGGCGATACGCTGCAGCGTGATTTTGTGCGACAGGTCAGCTCAGAAACAATGTATGTTAAGGGTCGTTTGCAGCCGCAATCGCCATGTCACGTTCGTTCACTTGTTGTGTTTACTAAGGCACGGGTGCGGGTGCACACGGCCGTAGACGGTGTCAGGATCGTTCCCGTTGCCTTGCTGGGTGAAGCCATTCTGAACAGGGCCCCCTGCCTCTCGGAAGAGGAGATTGCAACCTACGCTGCACGCTTGGCAGGAGTATCTTATCAGTCTGCAGAATCGAGCCAGACGTCAGAAACTGTTTCAGCCGCAGCCGTTCCTGGTACATCTGCGTACTGGG
>CAZEWU010000188.1:0-3512 GCA_964516155.1 uncultured Caldisericota bacterium | reverse complement strand
TACCGTCGTCCCGATCCTTATCGGGTTCGTCCTGTTCTTCCCGATCATGTTCATTACCCTTTACAAGGGCGTTCCATTCATCACCAAGCTTGTTGAATCGCTTTCAGGATCTGCGATCCATGTGCTGACGGCGATCGGCGGAGCGCTTCCGGCTGTCGGAATCGCGATCACGCTCAAGGTCATCGGCAAGAAGAAGTTCATCCCGTTCTTCGTCCTGGCCTACTTCCTGGCCGTGGTTCTGCAGTCCCTGAACGTGAACACTGTTATCTATGCTATCCTTGGAGGGATCCTGGCTATCCTCTACACGACCCTTGCTTCACGGGGGGACGAGGAAGAAGAAGACGGGGAGACAGAGAGCGCTCCTGTTACTACAGGCAAGCTGACAGACAGAGATCTGCGCGGCGCCTGGAGCAGATGGAGATATCTGAACGAGATCTGCCATACCTTCGACAGAATGATCGCTTTCTCCTTCCTGTGGGCTTTGATGCCGTCGCTGAGAAAGCTCTACAAGAACAAGGAAGATCTGCGGGAAGCTTATGAACGGAATGCTCAATTCTTCAACACAGAGTGCATCGGCGGAGCCCCCGTTGTCGGAGCAGCCCTCTCGCTTGAGGAACAGAGAGCCACTGCACTGGCAGAAGGAAGGAAAGACGAAGCGGTGAGCGCTGATGTCATTCAGAGCACAAAGGTCGGTCTCATGGGCCCCTTCGCAGCTCTGGGAGATTCTGTCGAAGAAGGCACGATCCAGTACATCTGGATTGCCCTGTTCCTGCCGCTCTGCAAAGCCGGGAACTTCCTGGGAGCGGTTCTTCCCTGGCTGGTCTGGGTCTGCGCGGATTATGTTTATGGATTCTATTTCCTGAAGATGGGATACAAAATGGGTCTGAGTGCTGCCAGCAGGATCCTCAGCAGCAAGACGATGAAGAACGTCATCGCCGGGCTCTCGATCCTTGGTCTCTTTATGATGGGAATCCTGACCGCTTCTTACGTCAAGGTCAGCTCTCCTCTGACATGGGCGATCTCTGGAAAGGTCTTCAAGCTGCAGGACATCCTGGACAGCGTTCTTCCGGGCATGCTGCCGTTCCTGGCCGTTGTCGGCACCTATGTGTATTTTGACAAGAAGGGAATCAAGACGCTGAGAGCGATCATCGGTCTGGTGATCATTGTCGGTGTCCTGGCTGCAATCAAGGTCCTTTAATCGTTCGTGGTTCAGCCGCCCGCCCGTACGGGCGGGCGGCTGAGATCGTGCAGACCTGCAGGACGGAAAGTGACTATGGCGGCGCAACGCTCCCTGAGGTTTTTTGCAGTGACCATCCGGGGAAAGATCGCTTTCACGGTCTCGTACAGGTTTCAGGCAACAGCGTAAGGCATGGGAGGATCCATATGGGACAGATCTTATTGGCACGTATTGATGATAGGCTTGTTCATGGACAGGTTATCACGAGATGGGCTACCGGACGCGGCTGCAACGCCATTTTTGTCGTCGATGATCTGCTGGCCAGAGACCAGCTCATGAAGAACGTTTACAGCATGACGGGCAAAGCGTCGGGATTGCTGGTCAAGGTTATGAGCGTCAATGAAGCGGCGGAGAACTGGGAAAAGGACGGATTCGGGAACCACAAGGTCATTATGCTGTTCAAGACCGTTGATATCGTCCGCGAAGTTGTAAAGAAGGGGCTGCCGATCAAGGAAATCAATGTCGGAGGACTCGCGAGAAAAGCCGACAGCATCCCGGTGATCCCCAGCGCCAGCCTGACCAGGCCCGAGATGGAAGTGCTGAAAGAGCTGCATGAGACGTATCATGCAGAGATCTTCTTTCAGACGCTGCCTGATACGAAGACAGTCAGCCTGGACAGGGCTCTTGAACTGTTCAAATAGGACGGAAGGCGTATTCGACTGAGCTGAAGCAGCGAGCAGGAGACGGGCAACCGGCGGATCCTGCAGGATCAGCAGCGGTTGACGAGGTTTGATGCCGTGCAGGCTGAGAGGGAGGAGTAGATGAAATACGATTTTGACCATCTGAACGAACGAAAAGAGTATGCTTCTGAAAAATGGTACGGCCCTCAGGGGGAACTTGGCGCCGGCGACCCTATCCCCCTCTCGATTGCTGATATGGACTTTCAGGCGCCTCAGCCTGTAGTGGACCGGCTTGTGGAAACCGCCAGGTGCGGTGTCTATGGCACCGTCCGGCGTCCCGAATCCTACTATGACGCGATCATCGGGTGGATGAAACGAAGGTATCACTGGAACATTCAGAAAGAGTGGATCGGCGCTGCTCCCCGTATCATCCCGGCGATAGGATTCGCCGTTCAGGCGCTCACGCAGCCCGGCGACAGGGTCATCTTCCAGCCGCCGACGTATGACAACTTTCCCAGCATCGTCGAGAAGGCCGGCAGGGAAGCCGTCGCCAATCCTCTGATCTTTGAGAACGGCGGGTATCACATGGATCTGTGCGATCTGGCCCGGAAGGCCGGAGATCCCCGCTGCAAGATGCTTATCCTCTGCAATCCGCAGAATCCTGTCGGGCGCGCCTGGAGCAGGGAGGAACTGGAGGAGGCGGGGCGGATATGCCTTGAGAACGGCGTCGTGGTCCTTACCGATCAGGCCTATGCCGACCTTACCATGCCGACCCACGAACTGGTGCCTTTTGCTTCTATTTCTGAGGAGTTTGCACAGCATTCCGTCACGGTGACCTCGTTGAGCAAATCCTTTAACCTGGCGGGGATCCAGACCGCCTATGTGATCATACCTGACAAGAAAATGTTTGACGCCTATGACGGCGTTATTGACGCGCTGCATCTGAAACGGATCTCTCTTTTCACGCTGGTGGCCGTTGAATCTGCGTACGAACACGGCGATGAGTGGTTGAATCAGGTGGTGCGCTATATCCAGGGCAACCTTCAGTTCCTGAGAGAGTATCTCAGGACCTCGGTCCCTCGTATCCATCTGGTGGAACCGGACTTTGCCTATCTGGTCTGGCTGGATCTCAGGGGATTGGGTCTGGACCGGGATCAGTTGCATACATTCCTGCTGAAAGACGCCAGGATCATCGTGAACGAAGGGTGGAGGTACGGGGAAGGCGGAGAGGGATTCGTCCGGATGAACATCGCGACCTCCCGGGAGAACCTCAAAGTCGCTCTGGACCGGATAAAACATGCGGTTGACCTTCTTGAACCGGGTCATCCATTTAATGCTGAATAGAACATTCAGAAAGGAAGTGGAAGTATGATAGATAAAGAATTTCTGATGATTCCAGGACCGACGCCGCTTGCTCCCAGAGTGCTCGCGGCCATGAGCCAGCCTATCGTCAATCACCGGGGCCCCGCGTTCAAGAAGAAGTTCGGCGAAGCGCTGGGGATCATCAAGGAACTTTTCAACTGCGGCGGCGATGTGTACCTGGTCCCTTCGTCCGGTACCGGAGCCATGGAACTGACCGTCATGAACTTTACCGCGAAGGATGACAGGGTTGTCGTTGTCGACACCGGGATCTTCGGCGAACGCTTCGGCCTCAT
>CAZEWU010000187.1:0-3514 GCA_964516155.1 uncultured Caldisericota bacterium | reverse complement strand
ACTGACCAAAGTCGTCTGCTGTCATCCTGCCCTCCTCTGGCTGTCCGGCTCCTTCGCGCCTGGCAGTCTTGATATGTATTTTAATGTGTTTCGTTTTGATACATCAATATTACTCTACAAAGCCTATCTTATCAAATCGCAGAGATGATACAACCCCCACCTCGAATGAGGTAGTTGTCTGGAGTACCTGTGGGCAAGCATCCAATCCCAGACCAATGTGAGAGACTCTCACTCTTGTGAGTCAGATGCTGAAGGCGGACCCCAGAACATGAAAGAAGGTTATGGCAGACAGATGTGTGATGGTAGACTTCTCACGATAATCAGCCAACGCTGATTATGTACAAAAGGCTCGATAGTGCTACAAACCAGGCAGCAGCTCCAAGACCACAAGCTGCAGTATCATGTTCTTCTAGCAGGTGGTACGTCCAGCTTCGGTCTTTCGTTTCCCTTGAAGAACAGTTTGTTGACACCGTCGGTTCCGAGTCTATATTTGTGTCCGTTCCACTGTTGGTGAATGGATGTCTGGAAGTGCATTCTCAGGAATGATAAGGGAGGAACCGTTGACGAATGTCATTGAACTGAGAAATCTCACGAAGAGTTATGGCAGGGCCAGAGGCATCATCGATGTAAACCTTGCGGTCGAACAGGGTGAGATCTTCGGGTTCATCGGACCCAACGGAGCCGGCAAGTCGACGACGATCCGGACGCTCCTCGGGCTCATCCACCCTACGAGTGGCAGCGCTGAGATCTTCGGCAAGAACTGTGCGACCGACCCGGAAGTGCTCAGGGAGGTAGGGTACCTTCCCAGCGAGGTCTTCTATTACGACGGCATGCGGGTCATCGACCTGCTCCGGTACTCTGCGAGTTTCTACAGAAAGGACTGCACGAAACGGATCAACGAGCTTGCCGAGATCATGGACCTCGACCTGAAGAAGAGGATCGACGACCTTTCCTTCGGCAATAAAAAGAAGGTCGGCATTGTGCAGGGCCTCATCCATGAGCCCAGGCTCATCATCCTCGACGAACCCACCAGCGGCCTCGACCCCCTCATGCAGCAGAAGTTTTTTGACCTCATCACACTGGAGAACAGGAAGGGCGCTACGGTCTTCCTTTCTTCCCATATCCTCCGGGAGGTCCAGAAGATGTGCGAACGCGTCGCTCTCATCAAGGACGGCAGGATCATCAAGCTCGAGAAGATGAGTGCATTGCAGGAGAGCAATTTCAAGAGGATCAGGATCGAAGCTCCGTCGGAGTTGGACAGGAGCATCTTTGAGATGCCGGGCGTCAGCAAGCTGGAAAACGGCGGCAGGACGGCGACGTTTCTGTTCAGGGGCGATATCAACAGGATCATCCGGAAGCTGGCGCAGACCGACGTGTCAAACCTCTCCATCGATGAGCCGGACCTTGAGGAGATCTTCATGCACTACTATGCAAAGGACGGCTGAGCTGCATGAATATGTATCTGCATGAGCTCAGGTCCCTGTGCAAGTCAACGATCGTCTGGACATGCTCCATGATCGCGATTGCTCTCATATACCTGTCCATGTACCCCGGCATCTATCGTGACGGAGCGCATTTCAAAGACATGCTGGCAGGCTATCCAGCTTCCATAAGAGCCATGCTGGGCGTGTCCCTTGACAGCATCACTTCGCTTCTGGGTTTCTACTCGATGATCCTTGCCTTCGTCGTCCTGTGCGGAGGTATTCAGGCGATGAATCTGGGCATGTCCGTTCTTTCCAGAGAGATGAGGGAGCGGACAGCCGACTTCCTCCTTGCCAAGCCCGTCTCGCGGACGGCCATCGTCACCGCAAAGGTCCTCGCCGCCCTTACCACGCTGCTGACCACCGATGTGATCTATTACATTGTCGCCTCGATTCTTGTTACGGCTGTCAAGCAGTCAAGCTACAGCGGGCGCGTGTTCTTTCTGATCAATCTTACTCTGCTGTTCATTCAGCTTATCTTCTTCGCAACCGGAGTAGCCGTCTCGGTATGCTCTGACAGGCTCCGGTCAATACTCCCGGTCTCACTTGGCACCGTCTTCGGCTGCTACATTGTCGGGGCCCTCATCGCCGCCGGGAAGGACAACCGGGCCCGGTTCATCTCTCCCTTCCGGTATTTCGACTATGCCTCCATTATCAGAGACTCACGCTATGAGACGCCGTATCTTCTGACCGGCGCAGGCATCGTTGTCGTGGCGATCGGCATCTGCTACTTCGTCTATGTCAGGAAGGATATCCATGCTGTCGGCTGAAACGGACCATAGGCCGGATAAGGAGGTCCGATCATGAATATGGTCCTGCGGGAACTGAAGGCCAATGCGCGAGCGCTGATCATCTGGAGCGTCTGTATGTTTCTCTGCGTTCTCAGCGGTATGGCAAAATTCACGGGCTACACGTCAGCGACTGCCGTGGGGCCTTCCATTAACGATCTCCTCAAGACCATGCCGACGTCGATCAAAGCGCTGTTCGGATTTGAGTCGTTTGACGTGACAGGGGTTGCGGGATATCTTGCGCTGCTGTTCATCTATGTGGAACTCGCTGCCGCTATCCACGCCGCGTTGCTGGGCGCCGGCATTATCGCCAAGGAGGAGAACGACAGGACGGCGGAATATCTGATGGCGAAGCCCGTTTCGAAGGCTGCCGTCATAACGTCCAAGCTTGTCGCGGCGCTTCTCAACGTAATTGTCATCAATCTTGTCACGCTGGTGTCCTTCCTGGTCGTGGTTTCCTTCTACAGCAAGAGCGCTGATGTTTCTGGCGAGATACGGACGCTGTTGCTGAGCATGTTTTTTGTTCAGCTCATCTTCCTGTCGCTTGGAGCAGCGCTGGCAGCCGGTATGAAGAACCCGAAAGCCTCCGGTTCTCTTGCCGCCGGGATCCTGCTTATCGGCTACGTTGTCGCCAGAATAACGGACATGTCGGACAGGCTGCGGTTCATGAACGTGATCTCGCCCTTCAAGTATTTCGATCTGGGTACGGTCGTGGCGGGTGGAAGCCTTAACGCCGGTGCCATTTTTCTGTCGCTCGGGCTTGCCGGCGTTTTCATTGCTCTGGCATACCTCCTGTACCAGAAAAGAGACCTCAGTATCTGAACCGGGTCTGGTCCCGGACGCGGGGTCCACGGATGAAGGATGAGTCTATAACAAGAAGCGGAAGCCGGACCGGCTCCCGCTTCGATGAGTCCTGTTGTCAGGATTGAACTAGAACAGCGGCTTGATCCCGGCGATCAGCAGTGCCGCCATCCCGATGAGTTTCATGAAGATGAGCAGAGCGGGACCGGCGACATCCTTCAGGGGATCCCCGATGGTATCGGCCGCGACCGCCGCCTGGTGTTCAAACGATCCCTTGCGTCCTGTATCTTCGATGAGTTTCTTCGCGTTATCAAATGAAGTGCCCGTATTGTTGAAGAATGGTCCGAGAAGCGCTGAGCCGAGGACGGCTCCGATGAGCAGGGCTCCCAGCGCCCAATGGCCGAAGAAGAGGCCGACGAGGATGGGAACGGCGATGCTGATAAG
>CAZEWU010000186.1:0-3531 GCA_964516155.1 uncultured Caldisericota bacterium | reverse complement strand
ATTGCTGTCCGTTCAGAGCAGCCTCGCTCTGAGCAATTTCATTTTCATGGTGAGGAAAAATAAGATCCTCCCCTCCCCCGTGGATGTCAAAACCCGGACCAAGGTACTTAAGACTCATCGCTGAGCATTCAATATGCCAGCCGGGACGTCCCCGGCCCCAGGGACTGTCCCAAGAAATCTCACCGGGCTTGGCTAATTTCCATAGTGCAAAATCGAGAGGATCCTCTTTTGCCTCATTAATTTCAACGCGCGCCCCGCTTCGCATTTCATCAACAGAGCGCCCTGACAGACAACCGTATCGATTGAACTTGCGAACGGCGAAGTAGACTCCGTCCGAAGAAACATAGCCATATCCATTCTGAAGAATACGTTTGATGAGACCAATGATGTCTGGAATACTCTCAGAGACCCTTGGTTCAATGTCCGGCGGAAGCACATTCAGAAGCGCCATATCCTGCTTATATTCCTGAATATATCTGGCCGAAAGAGTCAGCGGAGCTGTATGCTCCTCCTGCGCTCTCTTGATGATCTTGTCATCAACGTCAGTAAAGTTACTCACATGTGTCACAACATAACCTGCATGCCTGAGGTACCGCTTGAGGAGATCATAAACGACCGCCGTACGGGCATGGCCGATATGAGCAGGAGCATAGGGAGTAACGCCACAGACATACATGGAGATCTTCCCCGCTTCACGCGGCACAAGTTCGACTGTCTTCCGTGTCAATGTATCATGAATCTTCATGCTGTTCATCTCCTTCTGAACATCAGGATACATGTTACAGGGTATCAAAAAAGGCAGCAGACGCAACGGTCTGCTGCCTGAAACATCGAAGGAAAAACCGGACAGCTAACGCTTTCTGTACTGTGTAGCCTTACGAGCGCCAAGCAGACCGTATTTCTTCCGTTCTTTGATACGTGCATCCCGCGTCAGCAGTTTTGCTTTCTTGAGGACTGGTTTGTTTTCAGGGTTTTGTTCAACCAGAGCACGGGCCAGTCCATGACGGATAGCCTCGGCCTGACCATTGAAACCACCGCCCCGAACGCTCACGATAGCATCAAACGCAGGAGTACCTCCCATAACAGTGAACGCGGCAGACGTCTTCATGGAGACCGTTTTCACTGGGAAATAAGCTTCAACCGTTTTACCATTAACGACGATCTTGCCCGAGCCGGGAACGAGATGAACGCGCGCAATCGCGGTCTTTCTTTTGCCTGTTCCCCAAATCTGAGTAGTTGCCACAGCATCCTCCCCTAGTTAACTTTGATCTCAACAGGTTTCTGCGCCTGATGAGGATGGTCGGAACCCTGGTAAACACGCAGATTACTGAGCAATTCCTTGCCAAGAGTATTCTTGGGCAGCATTCCACGAACTACGCGCTTGAGCAGAAAGTCGGAACGCGTCTCCAGCATCTTGTTCCAGCTGGTAGCCTTCAAACCACCAGGGTAAAAAGAGTGATGATAGTACATCGTCTGTATACCCTTCTTAGGATCAATCGCCATTTTTGAACTATTAATAACAATGACGTTATCTCCTACTATTGCATTCGGCGTAAATTCCGGCTTATCTTTGCCGCGAAGGATGTTGGCAATAACCACAGCGAGACGCCCGACGCTCTGATCTGTGGCATCAATCAACACCCAGCGACGCGTCACCGTCTCCGGTCTAAAAAACGTAGTCTTCATTCATATCCTCCTGGACAATTCTTTAGTAGAATACCATAAACAGGCATTTAGTCAACGCCGCGATGTTGTGGCCCCATCATACCCAATGGCCCGGAGAGGGTTCGGATCATCAGAGGTATCCTGGATGTCGCAGCCGCTATGCGCATATTCAACAGCCACCAGATAGAGACCCCCGGCAGTTATCACCTGCCGTGTATAGGGAACGGGCGCATCGTTTGAAAACACATCGTTCCATGTCTCTGAACTCATACGCCCCTGTCCTGCTTTTAACACAAAATATGCCATGCGGCGGACCATATGATACAGGAAATGGTCCCCTGAAACCATGAAGACAATCGCATGGTCTGTTTCTTCTATACCAACGCTGCGCAGTGTACACACCGTATTACGATGTGGCCTGCTCGGATCAATGCTGCCAAAATCTCGGAAATCATGAGTTCCCTCGAGAGCATGAGCTGCATCTTGCATCGCCGCAATCTGAACCGGATAGTCAAGCCGGTATGCATACCTCGTAAAAAACGGATTCCAGTGGCCCTGCTTAAAAAAAACATAGGCATATGTCTTCCCTGTTGCTGAAAAACGGGCATTGAAATTCGCGTCCACGCGATGGATCTCACGAACGGAGATCCATTCCGGCAGCATACATGGCAAACGCCGGGACACTCGTTCGTAGACGTGATCATCGTGTGCCACAAAACTCACGACATTATGGAGAGCGTGGACCCCGCGATCGGTACGAGATGCCCCTACAACCGGAACGTATGCTCCGCACACAACTTTAAGGACTTTCTCGATAGTACCTTGCACGGTTTCAAGCTCATCTTGCTTCTGGAACCCATAAGCAAACGAACCATCGTATGTTATGTCCAGCCGGACCATCACAGGAACAGACGGCATATGATAACCCCGCAAAGCGTGATAATCGATCCTGCAAGAACGCATGCATCAAAAAAATGAAAGTGGTGTTCGTGATATCTCGTCCGCGGGTTTCCAACACGAAAGCCTCTGGCTTCCATAGCCACCGCAAGATCATCGGCACGGCGAAATGACGAAACGAACAAAGGAATAAGAATCGGAATAAAACTCTTCATCCTTGCTACAAGGCTTCCTTCTCCGATCCGTGCGCCCCGCGATACCTGAGCGCGGATGATGCGTTCCGTTTCTTCAAGAATCGTCGGCACGAATCTCATCGCAATACTCATGACAAGAGCAATTTCCGCAGACGGCAATCCTATATGGCTTAACGGCTTGAGCAAGTCGGAGATTGCATCAGTCAACTCAATAGGAGAAGTGCTTGCTGTCAGGAGAACGCTGACCAGCGTCAGCAGGACGAGACGACACAAGATGAACCCGGCAAGGACAATGCCTTCACGTGTAATACGAATAAACCCAAGATGCCAGATCGGAGTCCCCGGCGTAAAAAAGATCTGGATGAAAACTGTCAATATGATCAGAAACAGAATAGGCCTGAGCCCGCGCCCAAAAAAACGCAGGGGGATATGGGACAGGATTATACCAACTACCAGGAAAATGATGATTGGCATGTACTGGACTGCCTGCGCTGCAACAAAAATGGCGACCATGACAACAATTGTCGCTACCAGTTTCACCAGTGCAGAAGACCGATGTACAAGCGAATTCCCGGGATAGTGCTGTCCAAGAACAAAACTCTTAGAGAGACTCACTGCGCACCCTCTCCCAGGTCTGCAATGCGGGATTTCAGAGATTCCAACAAGCGGCTACTGGACCTTTCATCCACGGTCAGCGCACTGCTATGCTGTTGAAGAGCTTTTGCCAGCTGATAGCTCTCAGGTACTTCGAGGCCCGTTGCTTGAACCAGTTCAG
>CAZEWU010000185.1:0-3533 GCA_964516155.1 uncultured Caldisericota bacterium | reverse complement strand
CGAGTAAAACTGCAACGAACATGAACGACAGTAGAACTGAAAGCAGCTTTTTCACTCTTTTTCCTCCCAAGAAAGATTAGCCATTTTATGGCTGCCGAAACAACCCCTTGCTACAAGAATCCGGTACAGACAGTTTTCCTTTCCTTCGGTAATAACAACATTCTTTGAGTGTGGCATCCGCAATGGAGAAAAGCCGTTACTTCTCGATAACGATGGTCGTCGGTTTCATAGTGACGCCCTTTGCAAGCGAGTCCCCGACTGAGCAGTGATCCTCAATGAACTGCTGAAACGCCTGGACCTTATCCTGCGGTGAATCTGTCTTGATATGCATGGTAAACCGGATTTCCTGGTAGCCGGGCCGTACGCTCGGATCTCCTCTGCGACGCCCATCAATGCCGATATCTCCTTCGAGCTCGACCCAGAACTCCTGAAGCTCAATGCCCTGAGATTTAGCAAATTCTACGGCCGTCATGCACTGACAGGAACCGAGAGCCGCCAGCAAAGCCTCGACAGGATTCATGCCCGTATTGGTCCCACGGAATACCGTCGGTTCGTCCATGACGATCTTGAGACCACGGGATTCGCTTTCAACAGCAAAACCTCCGGGAAGCTTGCGCGAAATAACCTTGAATGTTGATTTTGGCATACTAGTACCTCCATTTCTACTCGACAACAAAGCGATACATTTCTTCCGACTCTACCATCTATAACAATATCCCTGCCGGCTTAATCTCTGAAGAACTTTCTGTGACAAATGCAGCGGAAGCGAATTCCTGCTCCTACATGCGCTCTTCTTTAGAGTTCGACAGAATATCAATCAGGCTCCCGTCAACGGCCCCCATACCCCTGGTCACAAGGTAACCAAGATTTTCGATAGTACCTTCTACTCTTGCTGAAATAATCCCATCTGCACCAGGGACGCCGACGTCATCCAGCGCAAGCAGCGCATTACTTACAGCCGCACTGGTCCCTGTTGCTACTTTCAGGGCGCAGCTTGTCTTGGCCCCGTCGCAAAGCATGCCGACAGTTGAGGCAAACGTATTCTGGAGAGCCTTTTCTATTTGCTGAAGAGACCCACCCATCATGTATGCAATTCCTCCGCTGACAGCGGAACTTGTAATGGACCCACCGCCGCAGATAGGGGATAAGACTCCCGTGTGCGATTTAGTGTATATAGTGACCAGACAGGCGAGAGAAACAGATCTCAACAGCGCTTCGTCGTCAAGATCTTCGATTCTCTTTATAGCAACCAACGGTAATATAGCGCCTATTCCCTGGTTGCCGCTTCCTGTGAGCGTCATTGCAGGCTGCGCCGCTCCATTCATACGCTCGTATACGGCAGACATCGCCAATACAACGGGATAGTGCATGAGACTCTTATCGGGATTTATTCCTCTGTTCAGCAAAAGTTTACGGAATTTTGATCCCCAGTTGTCTGTATTCTGCAAGCCTCGTTCTGCCAACTCAGAGTTCATCGTTATGGCGTCGCTTATGAACCCGATCTTCTGCAGGTCTATATTGTCCGCAAATTCCTTGAAGTCCCCCAGAGAATACCCCTGGATCGCAGGGGCTGCATCTGATCCGGAAGAACAGGTGTTTCTTTCATCTTCCCTCTTGCATCTGATGATTTTTCCATTTGCCTCTAGATAGACAACGTTCGTATGCTCGTTCTCTATAACGCAGACAGCATAGCCATTGGAAGTGATAATCCTGGACTGGATATACAAGACACTCCTGGTTTCCTCTACCTTGACCTGTACTTTACCTTGCTGAACATACTTCCTGGCGAGATCGACATCATCTTCTGAGATGCCCTGCAGAACCTGCATACCGGCATCCTGATGTCCTGCAACCGCTCCTAAAGATGCTGCGATCTCCAGACCTTTCTCATGAGTGCCGGGGATAGTTACCCGGGCTCCATTCTTATATATACTCTTGCTTACGGTCACCAATATCCTGTCAATATCTCCAGAAGTATATTTCCGTGCAGTAGCCGCGCACAGAGCAACGGCAACCGGTTCCGTACATCCGAGCGCAGGAACCAGCTGCTCCTTCAGGACTCCCAGCAGGATATCTTCCTTTGTGCTATTCATCATATCAGAACAAATGTTTGCCAGGCTGTTCTATCGTCTTCAGTCATGATCCACCACAGCCATAGCTTCAATTTCAATCTCTGCACCATTCAGAAGATCGCTCACTTCTACGCAACTGCGGGCCGGAGGATTTTCAGGAAAATACTCTGCATAGATCTTGTTCATCCTGGAAAAGGTAGCGATATCTTTGAGAAATACGGTAACCTTAACCACATCGGCCAGAGTCGAATGCGCTGCTTTCAGGATCGTTTCCACATTGCTCAGCGCCTGCCTTGTCTGGTTTTCGATACCTTCTGTCAACCGAGCGGTTGAAGGGTCGACTCCCATCTGACCAGAGGTAAAGACTATTCCTTTTGCCTCTGTCGCTTGTGAATACGGACCAACGGGTGATGGAACGCCGGTCACGGCAATTTGTCTTTTTTCGGTCATTGTTCCTCCTTAGGCTTTATGAAAAATTTCTGGAACGCACATTTTCTACTCCGGGCCCACCTTGACCCGGGCTTCCCTGATGTAGTTGTATACCGTATATCTGGACGTACCGATACGTTGAGCAACCGTATCAACAGCACCTTTTATGTTGAAGATTCCCTTGTTGTAAAGAGCAAAAACAATTGATTTGTTCTTGTCCGCATTGGGAGTCCCCCTGTCTTTGCCGACTTTGGCAATTGCATCGCTTATAGCGCTGTCGATCAGTTGCTGCACGTCTGATACAAAATGCTCAGTGCTGACGTTTACCCGAGGCGGAAGCCCAAAAGTCCGGAGTAAGTCAACAAGGGGAACAGTCAGATCAAGATTGATGCACAAAAAGCCAAGCGTCTCTCCATCTTCATTTCTGATAGGGATAGTAACGGACCTCATTAAAGTCCCATCGCTTGCTTTGGTGTAGTAAGTCTCGATTCTGCCGTTCTTGCGTGAACTTGCATCCTTGAGCATTTCAACGGCATGATCCGTTAAAGAAGCGCCTTCTTTTCTTCCGGTCACATGGCCATTTGCAATCTTTACAAGAGAGTGCTCCAGGTCTTCCAGAGAATGTAGCACCACTTCACACCCGCCGCCGAACATCGCGGCTATTCCATCTACGACCGGCTGCAACGCCAGAAGTATTGCCTTGTCCTTCTTGCTGAACTTCTTACGTTCCTGCACCTTGATGTCGCTCGTTTGCTCTTTCATAGGCTTCTCCTGATTTCTATGCTGAAGTGTATCATGTCCTTAAAAAAAATCAACCTATATTAAAAAAAAGTAACAACACAATTTATTCCCGGCAGTTTCACCCTGCAGAGCCGATCCTCCGGGCACTCTGGTGAGGATGCGATTATTATTGGTTCTACACCATCCCCGCCCTGGCGAAGCTGAAGTAATCCTGAGAAGTACGCCCCACGATGATATGGTCCAGAACACGGATACCTACCAGCCTGAGGGCCTGGACGATGCGGTTGGTCG
>CAZEWU010000184.1:0-3565 GCA_964516155.1 uncultured Caldisericota bacterium | reverse complement strand
GGGATCACCCGGAAAGTCTTTTTTACAGGAGTCTTTGTTTATGTGGATCAATCAGCTTCAGATCTCACGATTCATGATTCTTGCTGTGCCTTTTCGCTTTGGCGCGAAACTCTTTGTAATTGGCATATGTGCGGATGTTACCATTTTCAGCTAATGGAATAGTTTCACTTGATTGGAATACTTTGTCGTAATAGTCGTCAAAGATTCTGACGGCTGTGCTGCCTACTAAATGTAATCCAAGCGAGACAGAAGTGCCACTGCCATCCGAAATCGCCAAAAACACGTCTCTATCCCCAATTATGAAAGGACATATTGAAGCCGCGGCTACCTCAGATACAAACGCTTTTGCATGGTATCGCCTATTACCTGTTGCGGCCAGCTGAGCAACTTTCGATTGGACAATATTCAAACGCTCGTCGCTGAAAATATTAAAAACGTCGTAAAAACCCCAACCCCGGTGTGTAGCAGCTCTAACACATTCTTCATATGCAGCAAAGAGTCTTTGGACACATTCGCATTCTTCTTTCGTAGGTTTGCCACGTGGATGAACACCCATGTGCTTGATCCGTATTGGATTTTGTTCATGAGCCAGTTTCTGGTCAAGGGTCTCAATTAAATCTTCATAAAGGTCGCGTTGAGTTCCAAAGCACTTTGTGACAGATGGAATATCACAACTTTCAACGAATGTTGAGCATTTGGAGTCATCAGACCCCGCAGTTGTCAAGGCACGTTCCACTGCATCCTGGTATTCCGCCAGTAGGCTAATCCATTTGGAAGAGGCTTCACAACGGTGACTACAATCTTCGCACATATGCCTGATGTTCTTTCCATTCTTATGATTAAAGGCACATTTGGTGGCTGTTTCAACGCAAACTGGTTCGCGAGAATATGAAAAGCAAGTCAACATATTTACGTCTGAAGGCAACTGTCTATTCTTGGGAAAAATGACCGCTGTTTTTCTATGCAATACATGGGCCACTCCTAACTCATAGGCTACGTTGAAATTGAGTTCAGCTAGATCCGCGAGGACAAAATGCGCCTGCCATATTTCATCCATAATACCTTCTGTGCGTGACTGCCTTCCGCTAAAATCTGCCCTGACAGCGCGAAATCCTGCCTTTTCAATAACAGGCTTAATGATATCTGTGAACAATCTCTCATATATGTACTTCGAAATGCCAGGTTCGTTTGAAGTGAGCTTCAATTGCGTCTCATATGGCATTGCCACGAAAACGGATTTGCTACTTGCCATTCCATACTCTCCTTAGTTCGGGCCTAATACCACGGATACGATGCGTGCTGTAGAAAAATGGGCAGCAGCCGCGCTTAATTCCTGAAATTTGGAAATAAAGCCATCAAGAGTGGCTTGTTCCTGCAGAAGAAGGCCTTTTAAAGCTATGGCCATATCGATTAGTTCGTGAGTATAATTCCCAGGTGGGCGTAAGAAAGATTGCTCACTCATACTGTTCGCAGAAGAGACGCAAGATTGCACTTCGACTGCCAGTTTGGAGCCATACAGGAGGTCCATGTGTTTCCCCAGTACGTCGAAAGCAAACGCGCGAAAATCTCGTATCGGTTTCGGACCGTCAATACTCGACCAGTCATACTCGAGAAAAATACAACATTCCCGGGTGATCCGGAGCGCCTCTTTGATGGCGCGGTACCTGGAGGACTCAGGCAAGTGCATTAGCACAAATCGCATATGCGAGATTGTCATTGACCTTCGCTCGAAGGGAAGGCTTTCAACAGAGGCATGCACTGCACGCATTTTGGTTGCGGCCTTTGAGATTAAAGCGCTCTTTCGCAGGTCCAAGGGGAAGTAGACAACGCCATGTTCCGAAGCATACCGCTCCAGCTCGACAGATGGACCGCAACCCAAATCGCATATTGTCGCCTCAGCCCTGATCAGAGAATGGAGGAGGTGGCAGGAAACCTTGCACGGATAAGCAAAACTTCGAAGTCGCTCGTCTTCCAGATCGAACTGTTTTTTGCCGGTGTAGATGTTCATCATGCCTCTCCTCTGAGTGGCGGACCCGTATAAGGATTGGACTCAGTGAGCCCGCTGTTATAGAATTCTACCCGACAGCCACTAACTTTAAAGAAATGACGACCAACATTTCAATTGTCCTCCTTCACCCTGTCATGATGGCCTGGTACTGACCACTTCTCTTCGTACGCAGATCCGATGCTTCTTCCCGGTCTCACGACGGGGAAAATCCCTCCCGCCGTTGGACAAGTACCGGCGACCGGCTAGAATGTCCAGGTACAACAGGTGGTGCCCTGTTCACGATCCCACTGTAGCAGGTTTAGGGTTGGAGGGCAAGACGTTTGCGGGATGCCGTCGGGACGAACTCGGGGAAGCCATACTGCCTCCGGTGGTGAAGATGTCCCCACCAAACGCCTGCTCAGCAAGGTTGCCGGAACCGCGTTGATCGGCCCCCGCTTCTGAATTGCGCAGGCGATGGGGGAGGAAATTCGCCGTGCTGCGCTACTGCTTCGTCTCGTCGTAAGCGGGCGCCATTCCGTGGCGTCCCCATCATTCCGCGAGCGAGCCAATGCCTCATGCCTCCCTTCGAATCACGCATAGTCGATCATGGTTCAGAAAAAGCACCATTCGCTCACGGGGTATTGCGTGTAAGGGAGCAAAGACCATCATAAAGCTCGCGGAGAACTCCCGCTTCTCCTGTAGGGTTACCACGGACATCCACATCTTCCGTTCTGTAACCCATGCCTTCAAGCTCACCCCTTCTTTCATCGAAAGCCTTCTGGATGCCTAGACTGTGTTCCGGATACTCGTGCGCGACATCCATACATGCGCTTACTGCCATAGATTGACGAGAGGTAGAAGCGTCTCTCAAAATGCTATATAGAACATCAAGTACTCTAAGGGCGCTATATGGGTGCTTGCATTTGATGGGACGCCCACATAGATAGTTACTGAGCGCCTGAGGGGATACCCGAAACCCTGAATCCCCATGATCGTTCAGGCAGGCATCCAAGATAACGTCAACGATTCTCTTCTGGTAACTGCTGTCAGTCATTTCCTCGACCGAAATCAAGAGGGAATTGGCAACACTAGGGCCGTTGAGAGAACAGAGGGTTTCCTCCACAAGCTCAATCTCCATCGTTTCCGCGCACACTCTACGGAGAAGCTCGTCAAGTACTGCAATTCCTTCCGCATTGAAACTGCCCAGATCCTCTGTTGCCGACGTGATTTTCCCCGCAAGTTCCGCATTGCTCATGCCGCGCATTGCGAGGAATGCCTCTTCTGGATACGGCGGGTACAACAACTCGTCGCGAGCGATTATTCCTTGTAGGTCGCGCGGCACATATTCTGTAGCAGTTGCTTTGAAGAATCCGCAGATATCGTCTCGCTTTTCGGGAAGAAAGTATGCCAATTTACACAAGACATCTTCGGGTGCGCTACGCCCTTTCTTCTGATGAAAAGCCGCAAGGGCGGTATTGAGAATAGACTCAGAGACCTCATCGTATATGTAAGTGATCTGTTCATCGCCGTAATAGCGGAGAAATAAGAGTGAGCGCAGCAGACGGGCCTGAATATCCT
>CAZEWU010000183.1:0-3576 GCA_964516155.1 uncultured Caldisericota bacterium | reverse complement strand
CTTGTGGCGCTTGTCTATGAGCTTAATAAAACCGGTTCCACGAGCGCTTCTCAACACCCAATGGCTGCACTGGAAGCGCTGGCCCGTCTCCTCGCGGCCCGTCTCTGAAAAATGACAATGCCCGGTCTTGTCGACCGGGCATGAAAAACACTGTGATACCGCCCTACTTTGGTTCTGTCTCCGGAGAAGAAGGATGCGGGGCATGAGAGCGGGCGATCAGGAACAGCACCTGCTGTGGCTCCGGCAGAATGGCAAGCTTCCGGATAAGCGGCTTGACAAGGAGCAGGATGAACGCCCAGACAAGATTCCAGACGATCTCGAGAGCTCCGGAAATGTCCAGCAGAAGCCAGGCGGCAAGAGCCATCGTTTTGCGCGCATCCTGCGCATAAACAAACCAGCCGCCCAGCGCCGCGTACAGCAGGATCAGCACCAGGGGCTGCCCCATGACGCGGGTGACCCGGTTGATCGATGCGGCATAAACGAATTGATAGACGATCTTGAGGACGATAAGGACGATACCTGCCGAAAGCAACGACATCCAGATCGGAAGACGGATCAGCGCAGCGGCCAGGACCCACGAAGCAATGGTGGTGGGCATCGTGATCCAGTGATACAGTTCCCCCAGCAGCTGACCGAGGTCCGTTTGCTCAAGAACCGGTCCGAACATCGATTTCAGTGCGGCAACGTCGAATGGCAGTTGAAGACGTTTGCCGATAACGACACCCTTGCCGGGGATATCCTGGTATTCAACGTTCATATTGGACATGGGACCTCCCGTGTTTTCTGCCGACCTTCCCTATTATCATAGCAGGCATGCGCACCCGCGCAAATGAAGTGATCCCGGCCGGATATCCAACCGGGATTACTGGCGGCAGAGAACACTGCTACTTTACGCCATTACCAGGTTTTTCCTGCTGTCCATCGGATGGCGGAACCACGCCGTTCCGGCTCCCGTCCGGAGGAACAGTCGGTGCAGATGTCCATCCCTGCGGAGGCGCTGCTTGTTCCCCGCCGGATTGTCTGTAACCGGTATGCCGTTGTTCATGTTCCATCCGACGCCGTTCACGCGCTTCCGAGCGTTCACGGCTGCCATACGGTACGCCGGTGAACAGAACAAGAACGCCGAGACCAAGCAGAACGGCTCCGGGGATCCATGACGCGATGCGGTCGAGTCCAAACCCTCCAACGCCAAGCCATCGTTCAAAAACAAAACCGAGAACGAGAAACGTTACGAGTCCAAAGACCAGGCTGCCAAAACTGTCACGCACGTGACGCCAGTTTGCATGAACCGTCCCGTGGATAATGCCGGCAAGCCCTCCCGCCGCCGGAAAGACAAGCGCCCAGGCATAGGCCCAGCTGGACCAGATACCTGTCGACTCCTGATACCAGAGTAATGCGCCGACGGCGGCCATGACAAAGCCGAGCCCCGACAGACCTTCCCCAGTACTGTCCGGAAGAACAAGCCCGACAATAAACACGATCAGCCCGCCGGCGATGATGCGCATCTGCCATGAAAAATCGCTCCATTCTCTGGGAAGCCAGCTGATGTCCAGATGAACATGCTGCAGAACAAGCAGCACAATACCAAGGACGACAAGAACGATACCAACGTTCGCCAGTGGTGCACGTGAATTCTGATTCTTCTGATCCATCTCCACTCCTTACCTTCTGCGGTGCTCTGCCGGTCCCGCAACCGATTGCTCATCTTGTGTACGCTGTCTTCCGTCCCAAGGTTACAGCCCTCCGGAGTCTGCCCCGGTCCGGACAAACGCATCCGGCAGGCATGGTCCCCTCCGCTACAGCGAAAAATACAGATGCCGCCGATCGAGAACCAATCCGACAAGACTCAGGACAATGATCATGCAGCATGCCTGCGCCAGGACGAGCCACCATGGAGCCAGCTCATACCATCCGGGAGCGTGGGAAACAACGAAGACTCCGAGCAGCCCTCCATGGAGGAGATACAGCGCCAGCGAATTGCGTCCCCACGCCCGAAGAATCGGAAGCGGATGATGGTTCTGGCTGTCAAACAGGAAGAAAAACCAGAAGAGGAGAGCGCTCACGCCCAGAGAGATCACGACGTAGCTCGCGGAAACACGATTCTTGCTGACGGGGACAATCAGGGCAAGCAGAAGCCCCAGAAGAAGGATACCGCCTGCGAGCCATGGAAACCGGGAATGACTTCCATGGCTGTCATGAAAAAAGTCTCCCAGAGAAGTGGCAAGAATAAGCATGGCAGCCCAGGAAAGAGCCCCCAGAGGTCCTCCATGCGTCGAACCCAGGATGCGCGCCAGCCAGAAACGATCCAGCAGGACCTGATAGAAAGTCAGCAGGATCACTCCGACGATCCACCGGAAACGTGCCGGTATCTGGATGACCGGCAATGTCAGAAGGCCTGCACACCCGATAGCCTGCAGCAGTCCCCACCCGGACTGATCCACGTAGAACCCGGAAACATTTCCCAGCGTCGTCAGGAGGACGCCCGCGCCCAGGAGCGCCAGGTATCTGGTAAGAAAATGCCAGATCGCTTTGCGCCTGCCGACATGCGCCAGGTGAGATCGGTACGACAGACCAAACGTCAATCCGATGGCAACGATGAACATGGGAGCAACGATATCCGCAACCGTAAAGCCGATGTCTGGCGCATGTTTGAGCCAGACGGGCACGATACGCGGTCCCGCCAGATAGTCGACGAGGACCATCAAGAGGATAGCGAATCCTCTGAATTCATCGATGGAATCCAGTCGTTCCATCCTGTCATCCATGGCGGCCTCCCCACCAGCCACAGCATGACTTTGTTCACACAAAACTCAAGCACCCCGCCCGGCAGTCTTTTCCAGATGCTTACGGCTGTACGGTATGCGATGCCGTTACGCTTCCTCCTCCGGTCAGCGGAACGGTACCCACAGGTACTGTTTCATATCGATGCGCCCTTCGTCATCAAACAGGACGCCTTCGCTCTCCAGGAGAGCACGCTGTACCCCAGGACCACCGAACGCGCTTGCCGGCGCAAGTTCTCCGCGCCGGTTGACAACTCTGTGGCACGGCAGATCCAGCCCGTCCGGTGCCGCCCGCATCGCCCATCCGACGGTCCGCGCAGCACCCGGACTCCCGAGAACCCGGGCGATGAGCCCATACGTCGTTACCCTGCCACGCGGAATCTCCGCTACGATGTTCCAGACCTCCGGAAAGAAACAGCCGCTGCTCCTCATGGGTCCCCGTTTCCGGACGTTTCACCCGATACGAGCAACGACGCTACCCACTCACGCTGCGCCCAGAGAGCACACCCGCCGCCTGTTTCAGTGAGCCTGCCGTGCGCTTCACGGATCGCCGCAAGGAGCGGCGACTTCAGCGCATCAAGAAGGTCCGTGTCACGAACATCCGTGTCGGCATACGGAGCAAACGGACATGCTTCGACGCGTCCGGCAGGACTGATATGGACAAATCCACGCCCTGCGGCAAGACAGCCTCCATAGATCGATTCATCACCAGGAAACGCGATAAACAGTCCCGGACAATGGTCATGAAACTGCGCCATCGCCCGGACCAGAGCGCCGCGCTGTTCCGCTGTCAGCG
>CAZEWU010000182.1:2742-3598 GCA_964516155.1 uncultured Caldisericota bacterium | reverse complement strand
CCGATCTGCTTGTAAAGTTCCTGCATGAGCGGGCTCTGTCCGACAAGTTCGTCTCCGTTGATGATCGGCGCCGTTTCCTGATGGGTTTTTCCTGACAGCGACGACAACTCGCGCAGCTCAAGAGCTCTTTTTACCTTGATCTGTACTTCGTCGATATCAAAGGGTTTGGTCAGGTAGTCGTATGCGCCGGATTTCATGGCGGAGATGGCCAGATCCGAAGTGCCGAATGCTGTCAGAAAAATCACCGGAAGATCCGGCTGAAATTCCTTGATTTTAAGGAAAGCATCCATACCACTCATGATGGGCATCTTAACATCCATGAGAATGGTGTCCGGATTCATGGTTTTTACCTTCTCTATTGCTTCCTGGCCGTTTTTTGCGACGATAACTCGATATCCTTCGTCTTCGAGCGATTCACGCAGCAGCTCGCGGATATTCTCTTCGTCGTCTACGACCAGAATAAGCTTGCTCTGGTTTTTCATAGTCACTTTTTTAGTCTACCGGTTTCATGGCCTTAGTCAAACACTTGATTTGATAATATGCGCCATATTGACGGTAAACGTTGCGCCTTCCCCTTCTGTGCTCTCGTACGTGATGATACCGTCATGAAACGAGGCAATCTTCTGGGAAATGGGAAGGCCAAGTCCGGTGCCGTGTTCCTTGGTTGTGAAGAACGGTGTAAACATATGAGGCTTGTCTTCCTCTCTTATCCCCACGCCGGTATCATGGACGTTAACAATGATACGCTCTCCCTCGGTTGTTGCAGAGACGATTACGGTGCCGCCGTTTTTGCCCTGCATCGCCTGAACGGCGTTTTGCAGAAGATTCATAAACAGTTGTTCTGTCTGCCGTGCAT
>CAZEWU010000182.1:0-2732 GCA_964516155.1 uncultured Caldisericota bacterium | reverse complement strand
CTATTTGTGGAATATCGAGTTCCAGCGTTGCATGGCCATCCCGGAATTGCTGGCTCATCAGATTGCCCAGCGATTTGAAGAATTCCTGGAGATCAAAGGCTACCGGCTGGACTGGAGCCGGCCGCCCAAATGTCAGCAGATCCTTGACCAGCGCATCGAGCCGGTCGGCCTCGCTTCGAATGGGAACGACATAGCGTGCTTCGGGCCGCCCTTGCAGTTTCTTCTCAAGGATACTTGCATAGCCCTTGATGCTGGTCAGAGGATTTCGTACCTCATGTGCAATGCCGGTCGTAAACGTTCCCAGAGTCTTGAGCGCTTCAGTCTGTTTGGCTTCTTCGATGCTGCGTTTGAGGGAGTGCGCGAGATCGGTCACGGCACGCGAGATCTCACCGAGTTCACCGCTGCCCCGGGGAATGGGCGCATCAAGGTTTGTTTTGAGACGTACGACGCTTCGGCGCAAAACCAGTAGACGGATGAGGAAGAAGGCAAGCAGGATGATGGTAACGCCGCCGGAAACAACAATTGACACCGTCGAGGTCTTAAAGGCTTCAAAACGGACTCGATGAAGCGGGGCAAGTACCTGAGGCATGTCACGATCAACAATAAGGTAACCGAGCGTACGATTTCCTGCCAGCAGAGGGAGCACGACCGTCAGTTTTGACAGTGAATCACGGGAAGCGTCGCTGAGGTAAACCAGGTTCGGAGAGAAGAGACTGATACGATAGCCGATGCCGACAGCCGGAAAATCATTCTTGAATAGCGCTATATAGTCGTTGAATGATTTGGAGAGAAAAACGCGCAAAAATTCGTCCTGTGAGTGCTGGGGGATGGTATTGAAGTTGTAATTGGCAGAGAGTTCTCCATACATGCGGTTCCAGCGTTCTACCGCCTGGGAGCCGATTGCCTGAAGAGTCTCCCGCTCCTTGACAATCAGTTCGTCCTGGAATTCGGTGATCAGCCGGTTGCTGAGGAAAGTAAGTGACAGACCAACAATGAGCAGGGCCGTTACAATGATCTGAAATGTTAACGATTTAAAGACCCTGCCCACAGACGCTCTCTTAGTCCGGAAAAATCAAATGGAAACGCGTTTCAGGAGCTCAACCAGTTCGGGCCTCAGAAGATTGCGCCGCGTGACGGCTTCCAGGGAATCCTGGAGCTCTATGCGTCCATCACGGGTACCGGCTATAACACTGGAATGGCCCTCTGTGAGAGCGATAACGGCGCGCTCTCCTGATTCGCTGGCAAGGATACGATCGAATCGTGTCGGACTGCCTCCGCGCTGGACATACCCGAGCACGGTTGCTCGGCATTCGACGGGGAGGTTGGCGTTGATATAGCGTGAAAGATCCTGCGCGTGCCCGACTCCCTCTGCCATGACGATGATGTGGTGCTTCTTCTGGGCCATGACATCGTCATGCAGGCGTGTGATAAGGTCGGGGATGCTGAAAGGCAATTCCGGCGTAAGCACGATGTCTGCTCCGGTAGCAAGTCCAGCTTCCAGTGCAATGGAGCCGTTGTCGCGTCCCATGACTTCTACGACGAAGACACGGTCATGAGATTCGGCCACATCCCTGATGCGGTCAATAGCGTCAATAGCAACGTTCACAGCCGTGTCAAAACCGATGGTATAGTCAAAACCGTACAGGTCGTTGTCAATGGTAGATGCAACGCCCACAACGGGGACGCCCAGCTGACTCAGCAGATACCCGCCGGTCTGAGAGCCGTTGCCGCCGATAATCACGACGCCATCCAGCTTGTTCTTGTGGATGACCTCGACAGCCTGTTTCCGGCCTTCTTCCGTCTTAAAGAGTTCACTGCGAGCGCTTCTGAGAATGGTTCCGCCAAGTTCCAGGATGCCCGAGACGCTACGGGAGTTGAGTTCCGTCCACTTGTCAGTGACAAGTCCGTCGTAACCACGTTCAAACCCGATGGAGGTAATGTTCATGGAAGCCGCCGTACGTGCAACAGATCGAATGGCGGCATTCATACCGCTGGCATCGCCACCGCTTGTCAGGATCCCGATGCGTTTCATGGCTATTTGGAAAAAACGTTCAGAAGGTCAATCCATTCCTGCGGAACGACTCTCAGTTTTCCTACCGCCTCGCTGAGTGGAATAGCGATGATCTCATTGCCGCGCAGCGCAGCCATTTTTCCGAACTCGCCATTGTGGATCATGTCGACCGCTTTGACCCCCACACGCGAACCAAGGATACGATCGAAAACCGTCGGACTGCCTCCGCGCTGAATGTGTCCGATTGTTGCCGAGCGGGTGGAGATGCCGGTCTTTTCTTCGATTTTCCTGGCAACTTCCGGACCGACACCACGGGCCTGCAGCAGCGTATGACCGAAGTCATCCACCTGTGCGTCCTCTTCTTTGGAGAATTCAACTCCCTCGCTGACCACCACATAAGCGTACTTCTTGCGCTTATACGCAGCCAGAAGATGCTTAATCATCTCATCCCAGTTCACCGGGACCTCTGGAATGAGTGTGTAATCTGCTCCTGATCCAATTCCGGTATACAATGCAACCCAACCGGCATGACGCCCCATGACCTCGAGGACGATGATACGGCGATGAGACAAAGCCGTATCCTTGAGACGGCGTGATGCATCAAGAGCAACACTTACTGCTGTATCGAACCCGAAGGTGGCATCGGTTCCCGACAGGTCGTTGTCCATCGTTTTGGGGACGCCGACAACTCTGACGCCCATGGCTGCCAGCTTGGTGGCAA
>CAZEWU010000181.1:0-3601 GCA_964516155.1 uncultured Caldisericota bacterium | reverse complement strand
ATCGTCAAGCCTCCAACCAGAACTATTCAGGATACCTATCTCCACAGTCTATATTCCCTCGGCCTCAAGCCGGCGGAGCATGATATCCGGTTCATCGAGGATAATTGGGAAACACCCGTCCTGGGTGCTGCCGGCGTTGGCTGGGAAGTATGGCTGGACGGCATGGAAATCACTCAATTCACTTATTTTCAACAGGCGGGAAGCAGAGAACTGCCAGTTGCCGCCGTCGAGATCACATATGGTCTCGAACGACTTGCCATGTTCATCCAGAACAAGAACAACGTCTATGATCTCAAATGGAATGACGATGTCACCTACGGCGACCTGCGCAAGCAGGTAGAGCGCGAAAATAGCGTCTATTCGTTTGAAGAAGCTGACATCGTTACGCTGACAACAATGTTTGACCTGTTTGAACACGAGTCTCAGCGAATGCTGGAGAAAAAGCTAATTACTCCGGCATATGAATATCTGCTTAAATGCTCTCACACATTCAACGTTCTCGACGCCCGAGGAACGGTCGGCGTCACTCAGCGTATGGCATACCTGGCCCGCGTCCGTCGTCTTGCCCATGGCTGTGCTAATTTATATCTGGAGAATGAAGACCATGAGTGATCTGCTGATAGAAATATTCACTGAAGAACTTCCCGCCCGTTTCATCAATGGAGCGGAAGCACAATTCGTCGAGCACGTTGTGGCACATCTCGACGAACTTTTCATCACGCATGGCGAAGCGCATGAATATGCGACACCTCGCAGACTCATCGCCTATATCGCTGATGTAGCTGAACAAACCGAGCCACGGACCGATGAAGTCAAGGGCCCTGCAAAAGCTGTAAGTTATGATGCGCAGGGCAACCCGACCCAGGCTCTTCTGGGCTTCTGCAGAGGCCACGGCGTCGATCCCGCTCAGGTATACACAGCAGAAACAGCAGGAAAAACGTATGTCTATGTTCGGCAGACTGTTCCAGGACAACAGTCCCATGAGCTGATCGAGACGTTCCTTCCCCGGCTCATCCATGAAATCAGTTTTCCGAAAATGATGCACTGGGAAGAGTCCGGACTACAGTTTGCACGTCCGATCCGGGCGTTGACAGCTTTGCTTGGAACACGGGTCCTTCACTGGGAAGTAGCTGGAGTCTGCGGGTCGAATATTACCTTCGGCCTGCGGGTCGGCAAGCCAAAACCTATTACCGTTACTTCGCCGGACGATTATTTCCGTCGCCTGCGCGAAGCATTCGTTATCGTCGATCCTGCGGAGCGCCGGAAGCTCATTGAAAAACAGGCGGAGAAGCTGCTCAAGCCCATGGGACTCAAGCTGGGAGAAAATGCTGCTGGATTGATGGATGAGGTTGTTAACCTGGTTGAATATCCGACAGCATTCGTCGGTAACCTTCCTGATATTGCCGCACAGCTTCCGGAGAGCGTTGTACGCTCTGTTCTTCAGCAGCAGATGCATTCTTTTCTCGTCTACGACCAGAACAACAAGTTTGTTTCTCATTTCCTGAGTGTACGGAATGGTCTGACGGATTTCATCGACATCGTCCGGCGTGGAAACGAGAATGTTGCTAATGCACGATTACTGGATGCGGCCTTCTTTATGCAGGAAGATACCCGGAAGCCTCTTGATGCTTATCTTCCTCAGCTCGGCACGCTTGTCTTCATGGACAAACTGGGAACGATGAAAGCGAAAACCGATCGCATCGAAGAACTCGCAGCACATGCAACCGATTTCAGTCAGCTGAAGGAAACTGAACAGAATACCCTTGTGAAAGCGGCGCACCTGGCCAAAGCAGATCTGTCCACAAACATGGTAAAAGAATATACAGAACTCCAGGGTGAGATCGGAAGCGTCTATCTCCAGCGCACAGGCAGTTCTGATGATGTCGCCGCTGCAATCCGGGAACAATACATGCCTCGTTCTGCTGCTGAGAACGTAGCTTCAACGCAAGCCGGCCGTCTTCTTGGTATCATTGACAAAGTCGACACACTTGCCGGCATTCTCGGCACCGGGTTTAACCCATCGGGATCCGAGGACCCTTATGGTTTGCGGCGTGCGGGCAACGGCATCATCCGTACAATCCTGGAAGCCAGGGAACGTATTGACCTTGTACGACTTGTCCATGAGTCTATTGAGATGTACCACACAGCAAACATTCTTGAAGAAACGGGAAATCTGGAGGAAAAAGTCATTGATTATCTCAAAGGCCGCATTCTTCAGTATTTCAAAGAAAAACAGCTGATTCATGAATTCGAACCGCTCGAAGACCTTCCCCTTCTTGAACTCAACACAGTTTCCGAACGTATGCATGCGCTTCGCGAAGTCGCAGATGATGCGGCCCTTATAACGCTTTCAGACAGCCATCGCCGCATTCAGAATATCACAAAGGGGCATCCGGCTGTTGCAGAGTTGCCGGGGGATCTTTCCCTGACAGAGCCAGAAGAGATAGCTCTCCTGGAAGCAACAGGCAAAGCAGCACCGATCATTGGCGCGGACGTGGCTTGTGGTGATTATACGGATGCTATCCGGGCCTGCGAAAAACTCGCCGCCCCCATTACCACGTTTTTCGATCGCATTCTCGTCATGGCCACCGACGAGCACGTGAGAAGCGCACGTTTATTGCTTTTGTGCCGCTTGAAGTATATACTTGGTTCCGTCTGTGATTATTCCAAGCTAACTTAGGTTGACAGGAGGAAATATGGACCAGCAGAAGTATGTGTACGACTTCGAAGAAGGCAGCAAAGAAATGAGAGCGATCCTTGGGGGCAAGGGCGCAGGACTGGCTGAGATGACAAAAATCGGCCTTCCGGTTCCTCCCGGATTTACTATTTCCACCGAGATGTGTCCCGAGTACCTCAAGGTAGGCGATGTTCCAGAATCTCTTAAGAACGAAATTCGAGAACATCTTGCCCGTTTGGAAGGAAAACTCGGCAAGAAATTTGGATCATCCCAGAACCCGCTGCTCGTATCGGTCCGTTCAGGAGCCGCCGTTTCCATGCCAGGTATGATGGACACAATTCTCAATCTTGGTCTCAATATTGAAACCGTTGAGGGCCTCGCGACTCTTACCAACAATCCACGGTTTGCTTGGGATTCTTACCGTCGGTTTACTCAGATGTATGGCAACGTTGTTCTGGGGATTGAGCATAACGAATTTGAGAAAATTCTGGCAGAGCAGAAGCAGCTTCAGGGCGTTACTCTTGATACCGAACTGTCCATAGACAGCCTGAAAGCACTCGTCCAGAAGTACTTTGCTCTTGTCCAGGAAAAAACCGGCAAGCCGTTTCCCACAGACCCGACAGAGCAGCTTTTTGGAGCAGTAAGCGCTGTCTTCCGTTCCTGGAATACCGAACGTGCAATCGCCTATCGGAAAATCGAGAAGATAAGCGGGCTCATCGGCACGGCCGTCAACGTCCAGTCCATGGTCTTTGGCAATATGGGCAACGATTCTGCAACAGGCGTATGCTTTACGCGTGACAACTCGACCGGGACCAAGCATTTTTCTGGTGAATACCTCGTTAACGCACAGGGAGAAGACGTCGTTGCTGGTATCCGTACTCCCAAAAACATCGACGAGATGGCCACGGAAATGCCTGAAACGTA
>CAZEWU010000180.1:0-3618 GCA_964516155.1 uncultured Caldisericota bacterium | reverse complement strand
ATCTATGTAGACCATGCAGAATACCTTGTTCGTGCCTGAAGCAGGTTCTGCGTTTACCCATCTCTCCCCGTCCTCCCTTGGTATGGCAATCTCGTGCTCACCTTCTCTTTGCATGAACATCTGTTGCGGAGCCGAATACAGGGAATCCACGATGAACTCAATTTGCGTGAATTCACTCTTTGCCCTCACACGCCCTCCGCCACCAACGACCTCTCCCATCTTGAAGAGTGGCATGAAAAAACACAACAGCATTGCTGCGACAACGGAACACCATCCCCCAGCGATACAAGTCTGACCGGCAAGTAGTTTGGGAGTCTTGGCTGCCTTCACGCCAAGCCAGATAATTACGACAGAAAACAAGAGCGCAAGAAAGCAGAACCGTCCCATGGTGAGGTGTTGAAGAAGAAATTCCGAGGCGAATGGCAACTTCGCCCCGAAGCGCTCAAAACTCTTTAAGGTCTTCTCCGGCGGAAATTGAGAGTAGATGAACCACATTGGGAGAAGGACTACCCACACTGACAGCACTGAAATCAACGACGTTGCCGCAATAATCCTCTTCATCGAAATGACCTTCTTGTTTCTCGTCCAACGAGACTGTTGAAAAAGCCCGACACTGGCTGAAATGATAAAATCCGGACCACCAAAAGACAAGGCCGGACTTAAAATCGTTAATCCTGACGCATCCTGGGAGGTCGATATTCTTGATCAACCTCTCGAAAATATGTCGCCAGGGTTTTTCGACAATCACAACGAGACTGTCGAAAAACGGATTTTCGGCAGTCGGTTTGCATTCCTTATAAACTTACGGATATAAAAACATTTTTCAGATAGGCGAAGCAATAAAATAGGCCGTTGAGCGGTTTTGTAGCTCTGCTCGGGATGTCCGTCGATTTACACTCCAAAACCTCTTCATTTTGCCCCCGTTTACGCCACTTTTGTGCGGCTTTTGCCGTAGTGTACGATCTTCTCTATATTGTGGACCAGACAGTAGAGCCTCCACTGGATGTTGATCTTGCTACGGCCTCTCAGTGTGAAACAGTCCATATCCTTTTGTGCCCTGACGTTCCCGAAGACTGGCTCCACTATCTTCAACCGCTTGCCGTACATCTTGCGACCCTCAACGGTATCGATCTTCTGTTTCATCTCATAAGCCCAGCCGCCGGTCGGCTTGGTATGAAAGTAATAAACCTGTCTTTGCGGACTATTGGGATTGCGCAGGCATTTTGAGCGCAGCTTGCAAACTCTGCACGCTGTTTTAGGAGCACAGTATGCAGTCCCTTGATAACCATCTGAAGTAGTGAGGTTCTTGTGACTGCAATACATCTTCGCCCCTGCCGGGCACATGAGTCGACCTGTTGCCTCATCCACCTTGAAGTCTTCCGGAGTAAAAAAGCGCTTCTTAGATGTATACCTTTTCTTGTGTTTATCCACCGATCTGCGGTGTCTCTTTGAATCAGCAAATCTCGGATCACGGTTCCGGAAGCCTCTGTCAGGGATATAGGCATCAACCGCCGCTTCCCTGCATGCAGCAAAGTTGTCCTTGCTGTAGAAACCCGTGTCGGCGCTGACAACCTTGTCCCTCAGGGCGTCCGATCCGCATCCGGCTTTCTCAAGGTTGTGCTGGGCTCCCTGCAGCATCGGGCCCATGTTATGCGCATCTTCTCCTTCGCCAAACGCCTCTGCATGCACCACTACCTGATGCTTCTCGTCTACAAGCGCATTCGCGTTATATCCCTGCACAACACCGTGTGAGCTGACCATCTTGGCTGACTCGTTGTCAGTCACATTGCTCTGAACTTCCTTCCCGCCTCTTCCTCCCTTCGGCTTGTTATCTTCCAGAAACTTCCCAATCCGTTCCGCATTCCTGCTCAGACGCTTGATACGCTTTTCCTCCCGCTCCCGGTCAAAATTCTCACCGCCTGCGTCCTCTTTCTGCTGCTCTTCTATGGATTCCTTTACCTTCTGCTCCAGCCGCGCCTTCTTTTTAAGCAGATCGGAATGTGTTCCGCTCCATTCCTTGGATGCGTTGGAGGAGAGTTTCAGGCCGTCCAGGCTGAAATGTGTTCCGCCCAGCAGTCCTTCCTTCTCGCATACCATCAGAACCTGGGTAAACAGCTCTGTTATATGCTCGACACCCATGGATGAGACGAATCCGGCCAGCGTGCTGTGATCCGGCTGCTGTCCGCAGGCCAGAGCCATGAATATTATGTTCTCCCGGCAGGCCCGTTCCATCCGACGACTGTGCAGTATCCCGCGGGAATAGGCGAAAAGTATGATCTTCAGCAATATCTTCGGGTCATATGCACAGCAGCCGGTCTCATCGTTGCTGTACTTGTCGTCAAATATCGAGGTGTCGACGTGTTCCTCGATTACCGTGTGAATGGCATGCTCCAGAGTGCCGGGCACCAACTGCTTATCCAGCGACACCGGAACCATTACCAGTTGATTATAATCGTATCCTTTATACCGCGCCATGTGTGCACCCCCAGTATAGAAAACAGGATAACGCATGGCCGCGTATCTTCAATGCCTGAAGCTCAAAAAAGGGACTTTTTCGACAGTCACAACGGTCATTTTCATGCGTTCGAGTGCCGCTGGGCACGAGAATCGCATGCAAAAAATTGTGTGCGCCCAGCATGGGCGCGTTGTAAATAGGGTAAAAGTCCCCTGTAGGAGAATCAGTCATGGAGACATGAAAACATAACTACTACTTGAAGCCAAGTCCGGAAAGGCAACTTACCGGATGGAGGAAGGCTAGCAGCCCGTTGAAATAATGCTTCGATGACTACTTCGAGATGCTTCGACAAGCTCAGCATGACAAATTCCTCGAAAAACAAACGTTGCAAGTTTGTCATTCCGAGCGGAGTCGAGGAATCTCTGGTTTTTCAACAGGCTCCTAGCGCCGTCCTGTCGTCTTTCGCTTTTCCCAATTCCTCACGTACCCGGAGACAATGCGGAAAAGCGGGTGCGGGCGTGGTTCTTTTACCTTCACGCATGTCGCCAGAAAAGCAGCACTGCGTTTGCGCAGTTTTAATTTGAGATGCCGCCACTCATACATCAGTTGGCCGCGAGTCTCCGCTATTCGGGGATGAGTTCCACCCTGCGCGATCTTGGTTGCGTCAAATGTATATCCGCGCCTGACAGATTCGCTATGAACCGCCGTCAGGTAAGCCGCTATTGCCGCCACAGGATCCCGCTGTTCCCGGAAGCGGTCAAGTTGCGGGTGGTGCCGGTATCCCCTGGTCTTACCAAGAAGAACAGCCTGCGCCAGGAGCCCTTCCCTCCAGAGAGCAAGCAGACCCTGACGATCCAGATACTGCGGGTGTAATGTCCAGATTCTCATTTTTCAATGTCTTTGCCGACTAGAACCTTTTCATCAGATGAATCAGTCCGTACTGAAGAAAACGGAAACCGAAAGTGCAAGCCAGAAGTCGTGGAAGTTAACACACTTAACACGTAGATAATAAGGTTGTTACAAAAAGTCCATTTAAATGGACTGCACGTTAGCCAGTAGCCATCGTAACTCGCAACGCGAAACGCTGAACGTTTTCGCCTAACGCCTTCTTGATCAGTTCGCGGAAACTGGCGAAGAGATAGTGAGGATCGTGGGGGCCGGGG